>JALUBF010000072.1 GCA_027045015.1 Sulfurovum sp. | reverse complement strand
AAAAGCTCTTGGTTTGAGAAAAATATTGTAAATGGTAAACAGTTAGCAAATCAGATATATGGTTACAATATGGAGATGAAAGATCCAGGAGTATTCATCATAATGGCTATGTGTTCTCCTAATGCTAATGTAAAAGATCTTGGAAAAGAGATACTTTTAGAACTTGAAGATCTAAAAAATGGAAAAGTTACACAAGCTGAACTAGATAAAGTTAAATTAAATACAAAAGCAGATTTTATCTACTCTTTAGAGAGTTCATCTTCTGTTGCTGAACTATTTGGTGACTACTATGCTAAAGGAAATATCAAACCTTTACTTGAATATGAAGAGAAATTAGATAAAATTACACTTAAAGATATTCAAAAGGTGGCAAAGAAGTACTTTAACCATGACTTCTCAACCACAGTTATATTGAAAAAACAAGAGGATAAAAAGTAATGAACAACTATATTACTGGTGCAACAACTGCACTGATTACTCCATTTAAAAATGGTACTTTAGATGAAGCAACATTTGCTAAACTCATTAAACGACAGATAGATAATGGCATAGATGCTGTATGTCCTGTTGGAACTACAGGTGAGTCAGCAACACTTAGCCATGATGAACATAAAAGATGTATAGAGATAGCCGTAGAGGTTTGTAAAGGAACAAAAACTAAAGTACTAGCTGGTGCAGGAAGTAACGCAACCCACGAAGCGATAGATATAGCTAAACATGCTGAGTCTTGTGGTGTAGATGCACTCTTTTCAGTAAGTCCATACTACAACAAACCTAGCCAAGAGGGTCTTTACCAACACTACAAAGCCATAGCCTCTGCTGTAGAAGTACCTTTTATGCTTTACAATGTACCAGGTCGTACTGGTGTTGATATATTGCCCGATACTGTTAAAAGATTATTTGATGATGTAGATAATATTATGGGTATTAAAGAGGCTACAGGTTCCATAGAAAGAACTGTTGAACTTCTTGCTAAAGTACCAGAACTATATGTATTTTCAGGTGATGATGCTATAGACTTCCCTATCTTAGCAAGTGGAGGAAAAGGTCTTACATCTGTAACATCTAACCTACTTCCAGATATGAAAGCCAAATTAGCTCACTCAGCACTTGAAGGTGACTTTAAGAGTGCAAAAAAACTTAATGATGAACTATTTGATATAAATAAGGTACTATTTTGTGAATCTAACCCTATTCCTATAAAAGCTGCTATGTATATAGCAGGACTTACAGAAACACTGGAGTATAGACTACCACTTGTAGCACCAAGTAGTGAAAATATGAAAAAGATAGAAAATGTTATGAAAAAATACAACATAGTAGGAGTTAAATAATGTCAGAGATGAAAGGTAAAACACTTGTAATAACAGGTGCAACTAAAGGTATTGGTAAAGCTGTAGCAGAGAAATTTGCTCAAAATGGTGTCAATATAGCTTTTACATATAACTCAAACAAAGAAATTGCACAAGAGATAGCAAAAGATTTAGAAAATAAATATGGTGTAAAAGCTAGAGCTTATCCTCTCAATATCTTAGAACTTGATGAGTTTAAACCTCTCTTTCAAGCTATAGATGAAGATTTTGATAGAGTTGACTTTTTTGTAAGCAATGCTATGATTTATGGTCGTCCTGTTGTTGGTGGTTATGGTAAATTTATGAAACTTCGCCCATCAAAAGGACTAACCAATATCTATACTGCAACTGTTGGTGCATTTGTACGTGGTTCACAAGAGGCTGCTGTACGTATGGAAAAAGTTGGTGGTGGGGCTATAGTAACTCTATCATCTACAGGTAACCTTATCTATATTGAAAACTATGCAGGTCATGCTACAAATAAAGCTGCTGTTGAAGCTATGAGCCGTTATGCTGCTGTAGAACTTGGAGATATGGGCATACGTGTAAATGCAGTATCTGGTGGGCCAATAGACACAGATGCACTAAAAGCATTTACAAACTATGAAGAGGTAAAAGCTGAAACAATTAAACGTTCAGCAGTAAATCGTATGGGAAGTCCTAAAGATTTAGCAGGTTCAGTTTACTTTCTTTGTACATCAGAAGCATCTTGGATTACAGGTCAAACACTTGTAGTTGATGGTGGAACTACTTTTAGATAATCTCCTAACTTATTTAAAAACCTCTTTTAGGCTATATTCAATTAGATTTGAAGATAGCCTATATATTATAAATAGTGAGTAAAAATATGTTTAATATACCAAATACCCTAGCCTTTATTCGTCTTCTTTTAGCCCCTGTTATGTTCTTTTTACTTGTTAACAGAGATAGTTCTATCTTATCGTCCATACACTATAGTTGGCTTGACTATATGGCTGCATTTATATTTGTAGTAGCTAGTGCTACAGACTTTTTTGATGGCTACATTGCTCGTACTTTTAATCAAGTAACAACACTTGGTAAGATACTAGACCCATTAGCAGATAAAATGCTAACGCTTGCTGGTTTTTTAGGGCTTATGATGTTAGATCGTGCATCATCTTGGGCTATATTTATCATCTTAACACGTGAACTTTTCATAACTGGACTTAGAGTATCTGCTGTAAGCCAAGGGCTTGATATATCTGCATCTTGGATGGGTAAAGTTAAAACTGTTGTTCAAATGATAGCTATTGGTTTTTTACTTATGAAATGGCAAGGTGGTGAAGTTATATTATGGATAGCTGTAGCACTCACTATCTACTCAGGGTATGAGTATGTAAGAGATTTCTTTAAAAATAGTACTATTGATTAAAATTTAATCAATCCATCTCATTAACTATTTGTTAATTTATGATATACTTATGTCATAAATTATTCAAGGAAACAAAATGAAATTTACAAAATTAAGTCTAATTGCTACTTTAGCTATTAGTTCAGCATTTGCTGGTGGAGATATAGCTCCAGCTACTACAACTCCTAATATAGTAACTCCTGCTAATCCTACTACTATAGCAGGTAAATTAACTGCTTATTATATTACCAATGATGACAATAATCAAAATTTATTTGATCAAGAATCTTCTCAACTTGGTCTTGCTACTACTCTTGATGTATCACACAACGTTACTGACTGGATGACACTAAACTTCTCAGCAGTAGGATACCTCAATACACTAAAAAAACCAAATTTAGAATATATGGAAGGTAAAAAACATGGTGCTTTCTTAAATGTAGCGAATGCAACATTTAAATCTGAAGATACTACATTTGTAGCTGGTCGTCAACTTCTTGCTACTCCAATGTTAGGTGGTTTTGACTGGTTACTAGCTCCAGGTGCATTTGAAGCATATACAGTTGTAAATAATTCTATTAATAATCTTACACTTGTTGCATCTTATGTAAGAACTTGGAGAGCAAATGATACAGGAGACAACTTCCAAAACCTAACAAAGATTAATGGTGGGAACAACTGGACACTAGGTGCAAGTTATGATGATAAGACTATCAATGGTAGCCTATGGTACTACAATGTAGATGCTTCTAAATATACTCAAGTATATGCAGATGCTGGTTACAACTTTGGTAATGCAAAAGTTGATGCTCAATTTGTAAATACAAACTATGATAGCGGTAAAGACTCTACAGCTTATGGTCTAAAAGTATCTACTACACTATCAAATATTGACCTTTATGGTGCATACAATAGAGTTCAAGATAGAGAAACAGGATTTGTAGGTACAGATAGTCTATACACAAGTTCTTGGAACACATTTACATCAAGTGCTTATGATAACAAAGATCTTGATGCTTGGAAGATTGATGCTTCAACTAAAATTGCTAATGTAAATGCTGAAATCTCTTATGCTGACTACGATAAAGGTAATGAGACAGATGTTATCTTAGGTTATGACTTTACTAAATCTATAGATGCTGGTCTTGTATATACAAATACAAAAGCAAATGCTACTGGTGCAAAAGCAGTTAATGCACTTGAAATCTTTGTAAACTACAAATTTTAATCTAAACTATTTGTAATCTTCCACTCTCCTTTTCGGAGAGTGTTTATAACTTTTAACTAATATAGATATTTCAATACTTCATCTAACTCTTTTTGTACACTACCTAGAGATACCGTAGTCTCTTGAGAAAGTTTCCCATCTATTAACATTGGTATGGATATAAAGTTTTTTATACTATTTACTAGCCTATTTGTTTTATCTATCTCTATCTTAGATTTTTCATGATACTCTTTACAATCTTCTTTTATACCTTCTATATATATTATACGTTCAAGCTTTCCTTTTTGTTCGTTAAACAGTACTTCATAAGTTTTTAATATAGATAAAGTATTTTGTATATGAGCGTCTACTTTATCCATCTCATTTTTACAATTTTCTTTTTGTTCTACATAACTTTTAGCATCTTCTAACTGCTTATTTGCCAATTCTAAATTTTTATTAGATTTTATTGAACTATCTATCAGATAAATAATAGCCATTATACTCAAAGATACTCCACCTAAAACTGTTAGCCCCATCATTATATCGTTAGTTCTCCCAACCTCCATTCCAAACCAATCTAAAACACTTTTTAATGTCTCTAAAGATGTTATATTTTCAAAATTTAAAGGAATCCCAAGCTTTTGCATAGCATATGCAACTACTCCCCCTAATGTCAAAGTTCCACCTAAAGTAGCATATATAATACTTGTAAATTTACCACTAGATAAATCTTGAATATAAATTGGTTCAAGATCATCTTTAGGTTCAAATAATGTAATATCTTCTTTTAAATCTATTGATTCATCTATACAATTCATCTTCTCCATAAGTGATATACAACTATCCATACCATTACTTTTCAATGATTTTTTTGCATCTTCATACTCTTTTAAATTACTAACTAAAACAAGTTTACAACCTTCTACTTCTTCATCTGCCTCTTTTAATATCTCTTTAGCTTTGGTTATAATCTTTAGAGCTTCTTGATCTTTACTTAACTCTTTGATAGACTCTATTGGAACTAAATTTGATTCTTCTTTAGTTTCTTCTTTAGTTTCTTCTTTTACTACTTCTTCTGTTTCTTTTGTAACTTCAACATCAGAATTTTCAATATTACTATTCTTTGTAACCTCTAACTCTTCTTCTATTTGACTATTTTTATCACTCATAATCCACCTTTATAAAATTAATTTCTATATTTTAGCAAAAATTACTATTAATCTTTTTATAACAATCAATTATTTACAACTATTTGCTATAATTTGCTAAAAATATTTAGGAATTTTATGGGAATTTTAATTGCATTATTGGTTTTATCGGTACTTATATTCTTTCACGAGTTGGGACACTTTAGTGCTGCACGTTTTTTTGGTGTGCAAGTAGATATATTTAGTATAGGTTTTGGTAAGCGTTTATGGACAAAAACTATAGGAAAAACACAATGGAGTCTATCGCTCATTCCTCTTGGTGGTTATGTCAAGATGAAAGGTCAAGATGACTCAGACCCTACTAAAATTAGCTATGATGAGGACTCATACAATGTTAAAAAACCGTGGCAACGCATCATCATACTTCTAGCTGGTCCTTTTGCCAACTTTTTGATGGCATTTCTACTATATTGGGCTATCTCTATGATTGGTGTACCAAAGCTTCTTCCATATGTAGGAGCTATAGGCAAAGATACTCCTGCCTTAAAAGCTGGATTGCATAAAGAAGATAAGATAGTTTTGATAAATGGCATAAAAGTTAGATATTGGGAAAATATTGGTAAAGCCATTAATGATACTAAAGGTAATATTAAAGTAACTATAGAGCGTAATAAAAAGCTTATTGACCTTACATTAAAGCCTAAAGTTATAGAAGATAAAAATCTATTTGGTGAGAAGATTACAAGAA
This sequence comes from Sulfurovum sp., assembly GCA_027045015.1. Taxonomy (GTDB): domain Bacteria; phylum Campylobacterota; class Campylobacteria; order Campylobacterales; family Sulfurovaceae; genus Sulfurovum. The sequence goes on along the minus strand of JALUBF010000072.1, from coordinate 5,582 downwards.
GAATTATAGGCATATCACCTATGAATAGACAAGAGAATCTTCATTATGGTCTATTTGATGGTCTTAGCTATGCTTGGGAAGAGACAAAAAGCTCCAGTATGCTTATCTTCCAATCTATTCAAAAACTTCTTACAGGTGTAGTAGGAGCAGATAAACTAGGAGGTATCATAACTATAGTAGATGTAACTGCACAAGCAAGCCACGCTGGCATACTATCGCTTCTATTTTTTACAGCACTTATATCGGTCAATCTTGGTGTACTAAATCTACTTCCTATACCTGCTCTTGATGGTGGACACATTGTATTTAACTTTTATGAGATGATAACGGGTAAACCTGCTCATGAAAAAATAATGATGTATCTTACTATGGTCGGTTGGGGATTGCTTCTTGCACTTATGGGGTTAGGATTGTATAATGACATCAATAGACTTATAGGAGGATAATAATAACCCATGGCAATAATAGCTAAAGAACAACTAAGAGCAAATCTTGATGAGATAATCTGGAATATTGAAGAGGCACGCATATCTGTAAGTGAACATCATATAGTCCAACTTGTAGCAGTAGGCAAATATACAGATATTGAAAATATAGAGATGCTATATAAGCTTGGTCAACGTGCATTTGGTGAAAATCAGGTACAACAACTAAAAGAGCGTACAAATATCTTAAAAGAGCTACCACTTCAATGGCATATGATAGGCTCTTTACAAAAAAATAAAATCAATAATCTAATAGACCTAAACCCTACTCTTATGCAATCATTAGATAGCTTAGAGTTGGCACTTGAGTTAGATAAAAAACTAAAAGCTAAAAGTAGTAAAATGAACTGTCTAATTCAGATAAACTCAGCCAATGAAGATACAAAATCAGGCTTTAGCTCACAAGAGGCTTATGATATATATCAGACTATTAAAGATAGTTGTACAAATATAAATCTAAAAGGCGTTATGAGCATAGGTGCCAATAGTGAAGATAAAAAACTGATACAAAAAAGTTTTGAGACAACATATGATATATATGAAAAACTACAAAAAGATGGAGCGACAATATGTTCTATGGGTATGAGTGGAGATTATCAACTAGCTATTAGATGTGGTTCTAACCTTGTACGTGTTGGTTCTGCACTATTTAAATAACTTGCCTCTTTTTAAGAGGCTACCTTTTCTTGACAATGCTTGCAGATACCATATAGATTAATCTGCTGTTTTGTTAAGTTAAAGTGTTCATTTTTACTAAGTGTTGTTAAAATATTTTCTGTCTCATCGATGATTGGTCTATCTTCAACATCTCCACACTCTGTACATACAAGATGTATATGATCATCTTTATGAAGTTCATACTTTGACTTTTTGCCTACTATTGGTACTTCAACCAAAACACCATTTTCAACCATCAAGATAATATTTTTATATACAGTAGCTAAAGATATAGTAGGATATACCTTAAGTACCTCTTCATAAAGTTCATCTATAGATATATGCCCATATCTATCTATAGTATCTAAAAGTTGCATCCGTTGAAAAGTGGCTTTAAGTCCACTCTCTTTTAATATTGTTGCATAATTTGTCATTGCTATCCTTTGAAAAGGTTAAACCATAAGTTAGCCCCGTACAAAAAAGGGAGGAGGGAGAAAATGTACGAGGCTAAATTATGGTTTAGTTATCTCTCAAGAAAAAACTTAAGAGATAACTCTATTTAATATAAAAAACTAATTATAGTTCTTCAGCGTGTTTTTCAAGATATTCAGCTACACCTTCAGTATCTGCTTTCATACCTTCATCACCTTTTACCCAACCAGCAGGACAAACTTCACCATGCTCATTTGTAAATAGCATTGTATCTACCATTCTAATCATCTCATCAATATTTCTACCTAATGGAAGGTCATTGATAACTGCATGTCTTACTGTACCATCAGCATCTATAAGGAATGAACCTCTAAGAGCTACAGCATCATCAAGAAGTACATCATAATCTCTAGCAATTTGTTTAGAAAGGTCAGCAACCAATGGGAAGTTGATACGTCCGATACCACCTTTTTCTACTGGAGTTTCTCTCCATGCAAAGTGTGAAAATTGGCTATCTACAGATACACCAATAACATTGATACCTCTATCTGTAAACTCTTTTGCTCTGTGAGAAAATGCGATGATTTCTGAAGGACATACAAATGTAAAATCTAGTGGATAGAAGAAAAGTACTGCACCTTTTTCACCAAGATTTTCCATTAGGTTAAAATCTTCAACAATTTGTCCATCTGCAAGTACAGCTGTTGCTGTAAAATCTGGAGCTTTTTTAGTTACGATCATATTTGTTCCTTAATAATAATTTTTATCTATAAATGAATTTTATCATATTAACTTTAAATAAAAATTAAAATGGCAATAATCCAAATCTTTTTATAAAATTTTCATCTATATCTATAATCCCTTTTTCCTGTAACCCATCTAACACAGACTTAGTACAAAAAGTATCTTTAGGCCACTCACGTTTGAAGCCATCTAACTCACATTTATTGGTAGCATCTATAGCTATAAACGGCTCTAAAAGTACATCACGTTGAGCATCTATATTATTTACTACACGCCATATGAGCATATAGCTATCATCTATATCATTATTGGCTCTATCTACAATGATGAGTAGCTTTATGTTATCTTTTAGTACTTTTAGTTTATCTATGACTTTTAGTTGTGACTCTTTTTTATCTACAGCTATAACACAAATAGGATTTTTTGTATCTTTCATATAGTGTTTGAGAGATACTATAGTGCTATCTATAGCTTGCATCTTATCTAAAAGTAAACTATCTTCAAGAAGTTCTTTAATACCCTCTTCTACCTCATCTTCAGTAGCATCAACTCCCAACTTACCACCGACAAACTGCTCATTGGCAGAGTGGTCTAAATGGTCAACTATACCTTTAGTAATAAAAATACGCTCTGGGCTTAAACGATTTAATATATGTCTAGCTAAAGCTTCGCTATCTTCAAGCTCTGGTGCATCTTCACCTACAAAGAGAGCATGTTTTACAAAACTCATCTGTCCTACACCCCAAAATGCGTGCATAAACTGCATCGCATGACCTTTATAGAGGGTTTTCATTTTAGCCATAATAAGATTATGAAATACCCCATTTTCAGGCATATTGTAGTCTATAAGATCAGGTGCCATAGGTTTAAGCATAGGCAAAAATACACGCTCTGTTGCCCACCCCATATATTTGTCTTCTAGTGGTGGTTTACCTACTACTGTAGCTGCAAATACTGGATTCTTTTTCATAGTAATGGTCTCTACTTCCATTACTGGAAAAGGTTCTTTAAGTGTGTAGTAACCTGTATGATCTCCAAAAGGTCCCTCTATCTCTGTAAGTTTAGGGTCAACAAAACCCTCTATAACTATATCTACATCTCTAGGAATATATATATTATTGGTGATAGACTTAACAAGTTGTGCATTTTTATTGCGTACAAAACCATAAAGCAACATCTCAAACATACCATAAGGCATAGGAGCTTGTCCACACCATATATAAAGTGGGTCACCACCTATAGCTACACTAATAGGCATCTTTTTACCTGCTTTTTGATATTGGTCAAAAAAGTGAGATGCATCTTTATGAATTTGCCAGTGCATTCCAAGATGATTTTTATCGTACTGTTGAAGTCTATACATTCCTAAGTTTTGCATACTTCCATCAAGACTTTGTGTATATACCTGTCCCATAGTGATGAACGCTCCACCATCCTCTTCCCAAGTTTTTAAGATAGGTAAGTTATCTAAATCTACCTCTTCTTTAGCTACAATAATCTCTTGACAATCACCTCTAAATTTTAGACGTTTTGGAAATACATTTTTTAAAGAAAAGAGTTTAGGAATCATTGCAAGTTTAGCTTTAAATCCTTTAGGAGGCTTAAGTTTTAAAAGCTCTTCTATACCATCTGCCACATCATCAGGGTGTTTACCAAATATCTTTTGTGTTACATCTTTATTGGCAAAGATATTCATAAGTACAGGCATCTTGTATTTTATATTTTTAGCTTTATTTATAGGATTTGTAAAAAGTATAGGACGTGAATCATCTTTTTTAACCTCTATATATGCTGTATGAGGTATCTCTAACTCTACATCTAAAGGCTCATCTATCACTTTTAAGTTTGCATTCTCTTTTAACCACTTTACTACATCTTGCATTATTATGTCCCTATACTAATCTTCAAAAATAACTATATCATAAGCACTAGTAGCAACCAATGCTTTACTACTATGCACTGATCCATTACGATTAACTTTACTAAGCTCGTCTCTAAGTTGATCTATCTCTTCTTGCATCTGATCTATCTGCTCTTTTAACTGTAAAACAATATCTACACCTGCTAAATTTACACCCATTTGACGTGTAAGTCTTAAGATCAGCTTCATTCTATCTATATCTCGTTGTGAATATAGACGCATTCTTCCACCTGTACGTGAAGGCTCAACTAAGCCCTCTCTCTCATACTGTCTAAGTGTTTGAGGATGTATATCTAACATACTTGCTACTACCGATATGAGATAAACAGGTTCATCATAACTATGCATTATCTATCCTTTTATAGTTTCTCTTCAAGTTCTTTTTTAAGATTATCATCTAAACTATCAACATCAGGTAGAACTACATTGGCTACTAGATACAAATCACCTCTCATAGCTGTTTTCCTATCTGGTACACCTTTACCTTTAAGTCTAAATTTTTGTCCATTTTTTGTATTTTTAGGAACTTTTAAAGATACCTCTTTTTCTGGTGTCTCTATGGCTATTTTCCCACCAAATAGTGCCTCTTTAAGTGGTACATCAAAAGTTTTATATAGATTATCACCTTTTCTTTCATACTCATTAGATGATGCTACTTCTACTTGAAGAAGTAAATCTCCAACTTGACCTTGATACTGCTTACCTTTACCACGTACACGCATAGTCTCACCAGATTTAATACCTGCTGGTATTTTTATATCAAAACTATGTCCATTTGCATTAACTTTATGCTTACCACCTGTTATAGATACCATAAAAGGTACAGTAATACGTGCTTTTATATCTAAATCTGGTGTATTAAATCCTCCAAAACCACCTTGTGTACCACCAAATCCACCTGAGAAGCCACCACCTCCTCCAAACATCTGACGAAGTATCTCATCAAGATCAACTCCACCAGAACCTTGTCCTTGAGCAAAATCATGAAAATTTTGACCACCAAACATCTGATCACCAAATTGATCATATTGTGCTTTTTTCTCACTATCAGAAAGTACCTCATAAGCAGCATTTATCTCTTTAAACTTATCGACAGCTGACTCATCTTTATTAATATCTGGATGATACTTCCGTGCTAATTTTCTATAAGCTTTTTTTATCTCATCTGCAGTTGCATTTTCATTTACACCAAGTGTTTCATATAAACTTTTTGACATTTTTTTATCCTATATCGTAATTTATCTTTTAAATATTTATAAATTATATCAAAAAGGTTGAGTCAAAGTCAATCAACTTTTATTTATTAAATATCTTTTATTTCTAAATCTTTTTCAAAAACTCCA
>JALUBF010000071.1:14543-44985 GCA_027045015.1 Sulfurovum sp. | reverse complement strand
GAATGAGCAAGTAGCAGTAAGCAGTTATAATGGAGTGTAATATGAAAAAAGTAAGTTTATATTTTGAAAATGGATTGATGCTTGAAGCTAAAAGTTTTGGTGCTGTTGGAACTTCTGTTGGAGAGGTTGTTTTCAATACCTCTTTGACTGGTTATCAAGAGATTGTTACTGATCCCTCTTATGCTGGACAGTTTGTTACATTTACTATGCCTGAGATTGGTAATGTTGGTTGTAATGCTCAAGATATGGAGAGCAAAGGTGCATACTGTAAAGGTATTATAGTACGTAGTTATCAAGATAGACCATCTAACTTTAGATGTGAAGAGAATTTATCTATACTTTTAGAGAGAAACAATATTTTGGGTATTTGCGATATAGATACAAGATTTATCACTAAAATGCTTCGTGAAGAGGGAGCTATGATGATGGTAGCCTCTACTGAGATAGAAGAAGAAGCAGAGCTTAAAAAGATACTTGAAAACTCTCCTCGTATTGAAGATATAAACTATATTGAACAAGTTAGTACAAAAGAGCCTTATGTACATAATGAAGCACGTTACAATATGAGTACATTTAGTTATGATAAGCCACAGACAACTAAAAAAATCATCGCTCTTGATTTTGGTATTAAAAGAAATATTCTAAATGAACTTACATATGCTGGTATGGAAGTAACTGTAGTTCCAAATGATATGTCAGCAGAAGATATTATCGCTAAGATAGATAGTAAAGAGATAGATGGTGTGTTTTTATCAAATGGTCCTGGAGATCCACTTATCTTAAAAGATGAACAAGAGAAGATTAAAAAACTCATAGCTCATAAAGTACCACTTTTTGGTATCTGCTTAGGTCATCAGTTACTCTCTATAGCTCACGGATATGATACATATAAGTTACAATTTGGACACCATGGTGGAAACCACCCTGTACTTAATAGTATGACAAATAGTGTAGAGATAACTGCACAAAATCACAACTATAATGTACCAAATAATATTACAGAAGTGGCAACAGTAACTCATAAAAACCTATTTGACAATACTATAGAGGGGTTAAGATATAATGACTCTCCAACAATGTCAGTACAACATCATCCAGAGGCAAGTCCTGGACCACACGAATCATCATACATTTTTACAGCATTTAGTGAAATGTTATAAGATTAAAAATTGAAATCGAGGAAAATATTGTGAATATTGCCATAATCTTTGGAGGCTCAAGTTTTGAGCATGAGATAAGTATTGTATCTGCTATTACTATGAAAAAAGTGCTTACAAACTCAAAACTTACATATATTTTTGTAAGTGACGATAGAAGATTTTATCTTATTGATACAGATAAGATAAACTCTAAATTATTCTCATCAGGAGAGTATAAAAAGTCTAAAGAACTTACACTTAAACAAGGTGGATTTTTTATAGATGGTATGTTTGGTTCAAAAGAGGTTACTTTTGATTGTCTATTAAATCTTATCCATGGTCGTGATGGGGAAGATGGTAAAATCGCTTCAATGATGGAGTTTTACAATATCCCCTTTATCTCTCCAAGAATGGAGGCATCAGCACTATCTTATAACAAATTATATACTAAGTTTTTAGCTAAAAGTTTAGGTGTAAAGACAGTATCTTATGAGTATCTTTCAAAAGATGATGAGAGAAAAATCTCTATGGATTATCCAGTTATTATTAAACCAGTACGATTGGGTTCAAGTATTGGAGTAAGCATTGTAAAAGAGGCATCTGAACTTGATTATGCACTAGATGTTGCATTTGAGTTTGATACAGACGTTATAGTAGAACCTTTTATAGATGGTGTAAAAGAGTACAATCAAGCTGGTTGTTATACAAGCAAATGGGAACTCTCTATCATAGAAGAGCCACATAAAGAGGAATTTTTAGACTTTGAGAAGAAGTATATGGACTTTTCACGTGATTCTCAAGTGCTATCAGCAGATATTGATGAGGATACAAAAATTAAGATACAAGATAGCTTTAAAAAGATATATGATCCACTATTTTTAGGTAGTATTATCCGTTGTGATTTCTTTGTAGTTGATGGTGAAGTACTACTAAATGAGATAAATCCAATCCCTGGTTCTATGGCAAATTATCTTTTTGATGATTTTGAAGGTATGGTTGAAAGAGTATTTAAAAACTTACCTAAAGAGCAAAATATATCTGTAGACTACCAATACATACACTCTATCCAAAGTGCAAAAGGTAAAGCATAACCTTCTTTAATATAGGAGTAAAATACTTCTATATTAGTTTCATCTTAAAATATATCTTCATTGTGTACAATTTATAAATTATTAAGCTTCAATATTTAAAAAAAATATTATAATAATAGTTGAATGTTGTCAAATTATGTCGGTTACATAGTTTAAATATACAACATAAAATTTTACAAGGGGGTATGCATGCAATCAAACGCAGCATTAGAATATGATTATACCATAGCAAAATTGTACACTTATACAGCAATTTTGTTTGGTTTTATTGGTATGTTAATAGGTACGCTTATAGCGTCACAATTGGCATTTCCTGAATTAAATTACCTATTTGGTGAATATGGTACTTTCTCAAGATTGAGACCATTACACACGAATGTAGTTATTTATGGATTTACGGTAAGTGGTATATTTGCTACTTTTTACTATTTATCTCAAAGAGTACTTAAAGTATCTATGGCAGAGTCAAAGATCGCAATGACTGCTGGTAAAATACAATTTGTATTGTATGTTATAGCAGCTACTGGTATGGTTATCTCAGAGCTTATGGGATATACTCAATCTAAAGAGTATGCACAAATGGAGTGGCCATTAGATTTACTTATCGTTGTAATCTGGGTACTTTGGGGTGTTATAATGTTTGCATTGATTGGTATTAGAAGAGAAAAAGCACTATATATCTCTATGTGGTATTTTATAGCAACTTTCTTGGGTGTAGCTATGCTTTATCTTTTTAACAATATGGCTGTACCAACATACTTTACATCTGGTGGTCTAGGTAGTATTATGCACTCAGTATCTATGTACTCTGGTACAAATGATGCACTTGTTCAATGGTGGTGGGGACACAATGCTGTTGCATTTGTATTTACTGTGCCTATCGTTGGTATGATCTACTACTTCCTTCCAAAAGAGTCTGGACAATCAGTATATTCTTACAAATTGTCACTTCTATCTTTCTGGGGACTTATGTTTGTTTATCTTTGGGCTGGTTCACACCACCTTCTTTATTCAACAGTTCCAGACTGGATGCAGACAATGGGATCAGTATTTTCAGTAGTACTTATCTTACCTTCATGGGGATCTGCTATCAACATGCTTCTTACTATGAAAGGTGAGTGGAACCAATTGACAGATAATCCTTTGATTAAATTTATGGTACTTGCATCTACATTCTATATGCTATCTACACTAGAAGGTCCTATCCAAGCTATTAAATCGGTAAATGCTATTGCACACTTTACAGACTGGATTCCTGGACACGTTCACGATGGTGTACTTGGTTGGGTTGCATTTATGATTATGTCAGGATTATTCCACATGGCTCCTCGTATGTTTAAAAGAGAGATTTATTCTAAAAAACTTATTGAAGCACAATTTTGGATTCAGACAACAGCAGTTGTTCTTTACTTTACTTCTATGTGGATCGCAGGTATTACACAAGGTATGATGTGGAGAGCAGTTGATGAGTATGGTAACTTAATGTACAGCTTTATAGATACAGTTACAGTACTTCACCCTTACTATGCGATTAGAGCACTTTCTGGTGTATTATTCGTAACAGGTTTTGTGATGTTCGCTTACAATATGATTAAAACTATGACTTCTGCTAAAGAGCTTACAGAAGAACCACAGTTTAGAACGCCTATGGCTTAAGGGAGGTATAGTATTATGTTTCATTGGTTAGAAAAAAATCCATTCTTCTTTGCAGTAGGAGTATTTTTGGTTATTGCATTTGCAGGACTCGTTGAGATCCTGCCAAACTTTGCAGAGGCTTCACGTCCAGTAACAGGACTTCGTCCATATACTGTTCTTGAGCTTGCAGGTAAAGAAGTTTATAAAAAAGACAACTGTATAGCTTGTCATTCACAGTTAATTCGTCCATTTAAATCTGAAACAGATAGATATGGAGAGTATTCACTATCTGGTGAGTATGCTTATGATAGACCATTTTTATGGGGTTCAAAAAGAACAGGTCCAGACTTACACCGTGTAGGTAACTACCGTACAACTGAATGGCATGAAAACCATATGTGGCAACCAAATTCAGTTGTACCAGGGTCTATTATGCCAGCATATAAACATCAGTTTACAAATGTAGCAGATATTGAAACTGCTTATGCAGAAGCTGTAACTGTTAAAAATATCTTTAAAACACCTTATGGTGATGATATTAAAGCTGGTAAAAAGGCTTGGGAAGCTTACAGACCAAAAGTATTGGCAGAAGCAAGAAAGATAGCATCACAAATGAAAAATAAAGATGTAAAAGATATGGTAAAAGCAGGTAAAGTACCTGAAGTTGTTGCATTGATTGCATATCTTAACAGTCTTGGTGCAAAACGTTACAACGCTAAAAAGTAAACTAAATGGGAATTAGAGAACTTCAAGGTTATGCCACTTTCTTTATGACTATAGTGTTTGTAGTAATATTGTATGGGTACATTGTGTACCTATATAGAAGTGAAAAAAAAGGTGAGAAGGATTATGAAAAATTAGGGAATATTGCTCTTGATGATGAGATAACAAGTACCCCTATAAATAGTAGTAATTCTATCTTAGATGAAAAAAAAGGAGAGAAATAAATGAATGCATTAATGGTAAAAGGGTTAATCTTTGCCGCAATATTGATCGGTGCTACATTTTATGTAGTAAACTCGATGCATATTGACTTAAGTGATCCTATTAACTTGATAACAATGATTGGGGCAATAGCTATTGCAGTGCTAACAGTGGGTGTATCTATCAAGTATATCAACCAGATGAAATCAGATACAGCAAGTGGTGAACTAGCTGAAGAGAAATGGGATGGTATTGGTGAGTATAAAAATGAATTACCATCAGGTTGGGCATTTTCATTTTTAGGTACTATTATTTGGGCATTTTGGTACTGGACTATTGGTTATCCAGTAAATAGTTTTTCACAAATTGGTCAATGGAATGAAGAGGTAAAAGCTTTCAATAAAAAGTTTGAAAATAAATATAAAAATCCAGATAAGGCAACATTGACTGCTATGGGTGAGTCTATTTTCTTAGTACAATGTGCTCCATGTCATGGTAATACTGGTGATGGACTTTCTGGAAAAGCTCATGACTTTGTAGATGGTAGAATCTCTAAAAAGCAAGTACTTGCAGTTATTAAAAATGGTTCAAACCAACTTGGTTACCCAATGGGTGCTATGCCACCAATGATGGCTACAGGTAAAGATGCTGAAGAGATTGCAACATATGTTGCTGGTGGTCTTAAAGGTAAACAACCCGCAGCATTTGGTGTATGTGCAGGATGTCACGGTGCAGATGGTAAAGGTATGAATGGTATGGCAGCAAATATAGCTGATTACGATGATACACTTATTACTCATGTAATCAAAAATGGTAAACATGGTGCTATTGGTACAATGCCAGCATTCCACGATAGAATGACTCCAGTACAGATTAAAGCACTTTCAACATATATTCAAACATTGAGAGGAGAATAAGATGTCAGCAACTGAAAATACAAATAGAGCTGAATTTGGTCTTCATGGTGTAACAGGTATGTTGATAGCAACTGTATTGTTGCTTTCAATTTTAACATTTCTAATAACATGGGCTATTGGTGTTCAGCAAAAAAGTGCTACACATCCTTATGATCCAGCACCAATTAGAAATAGTCTAAATAATGTAAAAGCAGATAGTAAAGCTAATATCAACTTTGCATTTAAAGATGTTAAATAATTCATAAAGGATAAAATATGATTAAAATTATGGACAAAGTACTTGGTTTTGGTATGTTATTTACAGCAATTTTTACTGCATGGGCAGTACTTACAGCACATCACCTTTATATAGGTTAAACAATGAACAAAGTTAAAGTAAGGTTTGCCTTGCTTGCTTTGTTACTTCCTTTTCTTCTAAATGCAACACATATTCTAAGAGATAATCTTTTAAAGATTCAAGTTACAAAACTTATCAATAAAATGGGTAATGAACTTTTTTTAAAGACAGGTATAAATGAGTATGTTGTAGCAACCAATGAATCGTTTCCTCAGGGATATAACTTGGTAAAATATAGTAAGAGATATGAAGCTAACATGAGCAAGCCATACGTTATGCTTATATTTGCACCAAATGCAATAATCACAAAAGAGTCTGGACAAAGAGGAAGGGTAGCTATACTTCCTTCATCTAAAAAGGTACGAGAACTTTATGATAAAAGTGATGTAATGAGTGCAACTATAGATGTAATAGCAACGGAAGATAAAAATACAAAAGAGGATAAGTTCAATATAGGTATAGTTCAAGGTTTTTCAGAATTAGCAGATGAGATAGCATCTTCAAAAAATGTTAAACTAAAAACAACTATACCTAATGATACAAGAACTATGATAGGTTATATCAAAATTTTAGTATATATTGGTTCTCTTCTTGTACTTTGGATATTTATATTAAGACCAACTATTGTTAGGATAAAAAATGGCAGAAAATAAAGAGAAAAGCTATTGGCCACATATGATACTAGGATTTTTACTAGTAGGTATTACACTTGGTTACTGGACAGTAAAACATGCTGTATCACTACCAGTACAAGAAGTAAATAACTATATGCTAAAGTATCAGCAAGCTGATATGAATATCAATAAGATTATAAAAGATCAAGCACTTTTTGATAAATCATATAAGATAGAGTTGATAGATGTTAAAAAAGAGAAGATTCCTTTAGAGAATGTAAAATGGGCTAAGAGTGAGACAGATGTTATTGTTCATAATGGTAAAAATAGTTTTAAATATAGAGTTTTAACTAAGAGTAACCAGAGTGTAGATAATGCTAAGGTAACATTTTTACTTACTCGACCTCATACTCAAAGAGATGATGTACTTAAAAAAAATATAGTATCTGTTAATGGTACATATATTGTTAAAGATATAGATATAAAAAGAGCAGGTAGATATACTTTACAGATTAAAGTAGTTATAGGTGACAAGGTAGGATATCTTGAGATACCAGCTTATTTGAAATCTTAAAATACTCTCTATTTAGTGGGTGGTCTTAATAGACTCACCCCAAAACTATGATATAATATCTACTATGAACAGACTTCACATTTACCCCACTTCACGATCTATTAGAACTGTTAGCCAAAACTTAAAAGAACAAAATGGCTTTAATCCTACACTTATGCGTATAGACGAGTTTGAACAAAGAGCTATACTGCTTGATAACAAAATATTGATAGACCCTTTACAACGTATTTTATTGTTACAAAAAGCTGCTAAATTTAGTGACTTTTTAAACTTGAAATTGGATATCTCTCTAGTACGATTTTTTACAAAAAGTGATGCTCTATTTAAGTTTTTTGAAGAGTTGTCAGCAGAAGAGGTTACTTTTGATACTTTATTGGAAGCTGATGCTTATGCTGAGTTTGGAATACATTTAGAGACACTTGAACAACTCTTAGAAAACTACTATAAATTGTTGGAAGAGCATAACTATATAGATAGAGCTTTTATACCAAAGAGTTATAGACTAAATAGTGGTTTTTTAAGTGGCTATAAGAGTATAGAGGTACATTTAGAGGGATATTTGAGCCGTTTTGAATTAAGACTTTTAGAGCAGATATCTAAAGAGGTAGAGCTCAGTATACACTACACTACAAGTAAGTTCAATATCAAGATGCAAGAGCGTTTTGAAGAGTTGGGAGTAAAACTTCCAAATAACAAACATATACACTTTAGTTTAAGTAGCAAAAAGATACTTCAACAAGAGGATAATAGTAGCATTATCAATGCATATATATACTCAGTAGAGCAAAGAGTAGAACAAATAGCCATAGCATTTCAAGAGATAGATAAGATGGTACAAAGTGGTATATCTGCGAGTAATATAGCACTTATCTTACCAGATGAGAGTTTTAAAGATCAGTTTACTCTATTTGACAGGCATAACAACCTAAACTTTGCTATGGGTTATAACTATAGTAATGGACGCATATATAAATCACTAGAAGCTATATATAAATATTGGCAAAGTAGAGATACTCAGAGTAAAAGAGTTCTTGAAAGATATGGGTTTAACATAGATGAGATAGATAAAATCTCTTCAACTAAAAAGAGTAGAGTAGATGAGTTTTTTTATGAGATTAAGAGGCTAGGTCTTCACGATACTCCTTTAGTAGATGAAGATAAAAAAGAGAAGTTTAATGAGAGAGTTTATGAGAAGTATCTACACTTTATAAAAGTTTTAGAGTTTGAAGAGCTAAGTTTAAAAGAGTGGTTATTTTTGTGGCTTAAGTCTTTAAGTAAATTGACTTTAGATGATGTAAGAGGTGGATTGGTTACAGTTATGGGAGTATTGGAGACTAGAGGAGTTAGTTTTGATGGTGTTGTCATTGTAGATTTCAATGATGGTGTAGTACCTGCTACTTCAAGTAAAGATCAGTTTCTAAACTCACAAGTAAGAGCATTTGCCAATCTCCCTACAAAAAATGATAGAGAGGCACTACAAAAGCAGTACTATAAACGACTATTTGAAGAGGCAAAAAAAGTTACTATTATCTATACTACCTCAGATAATAAACTTCCATCAAAGTTTCTTTATGAGCTTGGAGTAGATAAGGCAAAGCAAACACAAGCTCAGTTTGATCTACTATATTCGCAACCATCACAACTCAAAGAGCAAGATGAACCAGTAGTAGACTCTTTTGATGCAAACTTTACTGTATGGTCAGCATCAAGAGTTAAAACTTTTTTAGATTGTAAAAGAAAATACTACTACAGATACATAAAAAAGATAGAAGCTAAAGAGGAAGATGAGTTAAATGAAGGTTCATTTTTACATAAACTTTTAGACCATTTATATACAAATAAAGATAGTTTCTCTACCAAAGAGGAGATGCAAAAAACGCTAGATATACTCTTAGATAGGCTACTTCCTTTTGATGACTCAAAGATAGAGTATAAAAAACTATTATGGAAAAGTAAACTAAAAGGTTTTATAGATAGACAAATAGAACATTTTAATGCTCAGTGGAGAGTAGTAGAGAGAGAAAAAGAGTTTCAAGGAACTATAGGTGGCTTACGCTTTAAAGGACGCATAGATCGCATAGACCAAAATGCTACAGATACTATTGTACTAGACTATAAAAGTGGCAATACAAAAGATGCACAAAAAAGTAAAAATATAGATACGCTAAATGATTTACAGATGAGTATCTACCATCAGATATTAAAGAATAAGTATAAAAATATCACTTTGGCTTTTGTAAAACTATTTGAAGATGGTAAGATAGAGGAGATAGTCGCACTAGAAGAGAAAAATGAACGATTAGCAGAAGTAGTAATAGAACTAAAGCAGACTAAAAGTTTTATAGCTACTAGATGTGAAGATTTACAAAAATGTAAATATTGTGAATTTACATTAATGTGTGGTAGAGGAGAGTATCTTTAATACTCCTCTTTTTTTATGTGGCTTTTAGCCCAAGCTTTGATTTTGTTACGTTGTGCTTGTGTAAGTTTAGCATCTTTGTGAATGGTCAGATACATTGGCATAGGCATTGCAAAGTTTATGGTTTTTACTATGCCTTTGTAGATTTTTTGTTTTTTCTTATCACTATAATTACCCCACTCTTGAAAGTTTACAGCCAATCTTCCCTCTTTTATATGACTCTTTACCTCTAGCGACATAGGAGAGATATGCCCATACCAAGGCATTTTAGTTTTGTATGAGTGGCAGTCATAGCAAGAAGTCTTAAGCATAGAAGCTATCTCTTTGGGTGCTTTTATCTCTTTTTGTGGGTCAATGTTAGCTGGTGGATTTGGTACTTTTATCTGTATAAATTGAAGTAGTAAAAAGGTAGCACCAGTCCATAGTAAGATTTGTTTAAACATCTTTTATCCTTATGATTTATTGATGCTATTATAGTCATCTAAAGTAAATATACTGTAAAAATAGGTATGATATGAAAAATAAAAATTAAAGAGTATAAATTGAGTTTTCAACCATATTTAGCACTTTCAGCAGCAGCAGGTTCAGGTAAGACTTTTGCACTTTCAGTTCGTTACATTTCACTTCTTTTTATGGGTGAGTCTCCATCAAGTATATTGGCAGCAACATTTACAAATAAAGCAGCCTCAGAGATGCGTCAGAGGGTAGTAGACTCTTTGCGTAATCTAGGAGATAATGAAGCTTTTTTAAATGCTGTTATGGAACAGACAGGTTTTACTAAAAATGAGTTATTTGCAAAACAATCAGAGGTTTTAGATATTTTTTTATCATCTTCATCTTACATAGTAACACTCGATAGTTTCTTCTCTAGCATACTTCGTTCTAGTTCTTTAGAGATAGGATTAGAGCCTGATTTTATTACTAAAGAGATAGCTCAAGATAAGTTGGAAAATCATTTTTTAGATGAGGTTAAAGCCAATGGACTACTTAGTAATCTTGTAAAATTAGCCATAGATATAGAAGATAAACGTTTTGGAAAAATCTTTGATTTGATGCAAAATTTTTATAAGGTAGATCCACTTTTACCTTCTTATAAAGAGAAATCTTATTCTTTAAAAGAGGTGGAAGATGAAGTAGATAAACAAAGAGCTATTGTTGAAAAGTTAGTGATTGAGTCGGGTGCTTCAAAAACAGCAGTTAATAACTTTAACTCAATGAGCATCAAAGAGTTTGCAGGTAAAATAGTTTTCAATAAAGAGTCACTTTTAGATCATAGAAATTATAAAAAATATGTAGAGAAAAATCCTGTCATAGATGTAGAATTTTTAATACTTAAAAAGAAGTTACTTCTCTGGGCAAAGACTAGGGAAGCTGTAGTCTTAGAAAATCTATTTGATATTTATGCCTACTATAAAAATGCCAATATAATCAATGCCAAGAGTTCAGGTGTACTTAGTTTTGATGATTTGACATATTTTACCTATAGACTTTTACACGAGAGTATAAGTAAAGAGTTTTTGTACTTTAAGATAGATTCAAAATTTAAACATATACTTCTTGATGAGTTTCAAGATACCTCTACTTTACAGTTTTTACTCCTTAAACCACTTATAGATGAGATATTTGCAGGTGCTGGACAGAGTGAGTTTAGAACTTTTTTTTATGTGGGTGATACCAAGCAGTCACTTTATCGTTTTCGTGGTGGAGTTGAAGAGTTATTCAACAAAGTAGCTAGTGATTATGGTGTAGAGATAGTAGCTATGGAGACGAACTATAGAAGTAGTAAAAATGTAGTAGAACAGGTCAATCGTTGGTTTAAGCCAAATATGCAGGGTTATGTAAATCAAAATGCAAATGGGATTAGAGTAGATGGTGAAGAGATAGAGGGATATGTTGAGGTTATAGAGTCAGATGAGCTACTAGAAGAGGGTGTAAAACAGGTTAAAAAGCTTTTAGATAATGGTATAAATATAGATAATATAGCCTTTTTAGTAAGCACCAATAAAGATGGACAGATGTTACAAGAGCTGTGTCAAAATGAAAATATAGATACACTTCTTAAGACATCTTCCTCTTTGAAAAATATACAAAAGATTGCATCTTTAGTAGCTATGGTAGAGTATCTGTTTTTTGGTGAGAAGATAGATGCAAATGCTATGTTGCTTCATATAGGTAGATCAATAGATGAGGTTGATATATCTTGGTTTTCTGCTTTTATGTCACCTCTACAGGTGGTAGATAGATTAGTAAAAGAATTTGGCTATTTTGATGAAGATTTAAATATATTAAAACTTTTGGAGTTCGCCTCTAATTATAGTGATATACCTACTTTTATAGAGGAGTTTAAAACTTCTAAGATAGATGTAGCCTCCAATAGTGTGCATGGAGCTAAGATTATGACTATACATGGCTCTAAAGGTTTGGAGTTTGAGTATGTAATACTTTTAGATAAATTGACCAAAAAAAATAGTGATAAATCACCACTTCTTTATCATTATGATGAGAGCTTGTATATAGATAAAATATTTTATCGTACTTCTAAAAGAGAAAATTTTGACTCTGATTATGCTCAAATTATAAAAGAGCGTAAAGTATCTTCTGCTAAAGATAGTATAAATGTTCTCTATGTGGCACTCACCCGTGCTGTTGAAGGAATGATAATTATAAAAAAATTTAAAGATTCTATATTTGATACTTTAGGAATGGAAGTTATGCAACTTGGAACATTGAGAAGCAGAAGTGATAATAGGGTATCTAAAGATAAGTCTATAAAAGCTATAGGTACTACTTTAAAAAATTATGGTACACAAGAGATACCAAATAATACTGAAGAAGATGAGAAAGATTATGAGGCTATGCTTTTTGGTACTGCTTTACATTATGCTTTAGAGATGTTAAGTAGTTTTGATAACGATAGCCTGATAGTAGCTATGGTAGCTGTAGAAAATAGATATGGGCAACAACTTTCAAAAGAGAGTATAGATGAGATAGAAAAACGCGTAGGTATGCTGATTAATGATATCTCATTTCAGGCATTATTGGAAGGTGCAAAGATACGCAAAGAGCAATCTCTATCTTATGAAGGGGAACTCAAGCAGGTAGATCTTCTTTTAGAGTATAAAGATTATAATCTAGTAATAGACTATAAAAGTTCTAAAAAGTATGGATTAAAACATCAACATCAAGTACTTTTTTATAAAAAAGCGATAGCAGATATTACGGCTAAAAGATCTGATGCAATGGTAGTTTATCTTTTAGCTAATGATATTATACTTCAAGATGTATACTAAATCTTGATATTGCAAGTTAACTTATTTGTCTTGCTTTTCTCTTCCCATAGATTACTGTTTGATAGACGTATAGCCGAATAACCTTCTCCTATTTGTAAATATAGGCAGTAGTTACCACTAGGTATGCCATTTAAAGAGAGATTATCTTTTATCTTTTTTATCTCTTTTGGATAGAATTTTCTCATATCAATATCTTGATGAAATGTGTATGATTGTTTGTCATTTTTAAGTATAAAATTTACATTAGATTTTATATAAGGAGATGCATATCCTCTATTTTCAATAGACAACAAAAGAGAGAGGCTATTGGATTTTTTTTCTATGGTTAGCTCTTTTGCTACCAATCTATAGCCTAAATTCTCTTTAATCTCTTGATAACAGCCTTGATCTTTCCATTTTTTTAAAACATCTGGATGATATACATCATTTAGATATGAGTATCTTAATCTTTTAAACTCTTTAAGTGCATTTGGACAACTAGATAAAGAAGCATCATCTCCATCTCCTATACCACAAGTTTCACCACCAATAGGAGCATACTTGGAATCATTGATAACATAGTTTTTCCAAAAATCTATATCGTTAGATGGGTATGTACCCATATCTGTTTTATCAGCTAGTACACAATCATTATGGTAGCCTATCTTAGCTCTTATATCATTGCTATAGGCTATTTGTGGTGTTATCTCACCTTCAGTACCTTCATCACCATAATCTACAGATGTACCAAAGAGTTGCTCTTTATGCATAGGTGTTCTAATCTGTATATATTTATCTGGAAATATATCTACCAATTTTTCAATAATTTCTTTTCTATTTGCTTTATATGATGTATTACTATCAGCATAATCACCCGTAAAGCTATGCCACTCACCCCATGCACCTATATTTCCTGTTTGTACTACAGAGATAATATTTTTATATTTTTGTAGTATAGGTTTTAATTGTTTTAAGTGAGCCATTACAATACTTCTTTTTGGGTCACTACTATGTTTTATACTATCACGATATTTGATTCTAAAAATGAGTTTAACTCCACTACTGTTAGCATCATTTAGATTTTTTTTGATAGTATCTATGAGTCTATCTGGTAGAGTTGATGTCTCATTATAATCTTTTAGATTAAGTGGTGCATAGACTAGATTGTAGCCATCTTTTTTAGCACCTTTGAACATATTGTAGTTTTTATCTTTATTTAATTCATAGTCGGCACTGTAAAACCCTCTATCTGGATTACCTATATTGATACTACTATTTTCTTCAAATTTTATAGTAGATATATTTTTATCTTCAGCTTTTATAGGAGAGGTATTTTCTTTATTATATGAATTAGCTCCTCCACAACCATAAATAGATAAAATTAGTATAAAGCTTACTATAGTTTTTAATAGCATTATGATCCTTTTTTATATTAGTTTGTTTTATTGTCATAGAAGTATTTTATCCAAATAAGGTATAATTTTAACAATTTATTTTAGAGGGTAACAATGCAACGCTTTGAAGAGTATCTAAGTAACAATCTACCACGAGTTAACACTTTCCACCCAGTATATGAAGATGCCTTGGGAGTTATGATAACAGCTGGTGGTAAACGTTTTCGTCCTATGTTACTGCTAAGCATTGTAGATGCTTATGAACCTATGTTATATAATGGTGCTTTACCAGTAGCATTGGCAGTTGAGATGTTTCATACTTACTCTTTAATACATGATGACCTTCCATCTATGGATAATGCCAACTTACGTCGTGGACACGAGACTCTACATAAACGATATGATGAAGTGACAGCTCTACTTGCAGGAGATGCTCTTAATACCGATGCTTTTTTACGCATAGCACAAGCACCACTTCGTGAAGATATAAAGATAAAACTCATTACCCTTTTAGCTCAAAATGGTGGTTCAGATGGTATGGTCTTGGGTCAGGCAATTGACTGCTATTTTGAAAATAAACCACTCAATATTGAAGAGGTTAAAGTACTACACATAAACAAAACAGCTAAACTCATAGCATCATCTTTGCAAATGGGTGCAGTTATAGTAGGTTTAGATAGCACTATTCAAAAGTCTCTGTATAATTTTGGGATAGACCTTGGATTATTATTTCAGATACAAGATGACATTATAGATGAGACTCAAAGTGAAGAGGAAGCAGGTAAGACTACAGGAAATGATGGTGATAAAAATAGTTTTGTAAATCTTTTAGGATTAGAGCAGAGTATTCAAGAGGCAGATACTTTAGCAAAAGATTTACAAAAACGATTTGAAGCGTTTGATGAGAAGCTACAATATGCTTTACAACCACTAATGATAAAATATTTAAACAGACACAAAGGATAACCCTATGGCAGTAATGACAGAGCAGAACAAAATGCGTAAAAAGATGGCAAATACCATTAGATTTCTAGCAGCAGATATGGTACAACGTGCAAATTCTGGACACCCTGGTGCACCTATGGGTCTTGCAGATATTGCAGTAGTACTTTCTGAAAAGTTAAGTCACAACCCTAAAAATCCAAAATGGCTCAACCGTGACCGTTTGGTTTTCTCTGGTGGGCATGGTTCGGCACTTATCTACTCACTACTTCACCTTTGGGGTTATGATGTAAGCTTAGATGACTTAAAAAACTTCCGTCAATTAGACTCTAAAACACCAGGACACCCAGAGTATGGACATACTGAAGGTGTAGAGATAACAACAGGACCACTCGGACAAGGGATAGCAAATGCAGTTGGTTTTGCTATGGCTGAAGCCTTTACAAAAGAGCAGGTAAACTCTGAGACTTGTGAGCTTATAGACCATAAAGTATATTGTCTATGTGGTGATGGTGATTTACAAGAGGGTATAAGTTATGAGGCTTGTTCTCTTGCTGGACATCTTGGACTTAAAGATATGGTACTCATTTATGACTCTAACTGTATTACTATAGAGGGTGATACAAGTATCGCTTGGAGTGAAGATGTTGCAGGACGTTTCACAGCTCAAGGGTGGGATGTGAAAAAGATAAATGGTCATTGCTATGATGATATAGAAAGAGTGTTAGATGAGGTAAAAACAGCTACAAAACCTACTATCATCATAGCCAATACTATTATTGGTAAGGGAGCAGGGGAGCTAGAGGGTACACACCATACTCACGGTGCGCCTCTTGGCGATAAAATCATTGCAGAGTCAAAAGCAAAAGAGGGCTTTAATCCTGAAGAGACTTTTGCCGTGCCTGAAGATGTATTACTTCGTTTCAGATGTGCTATAGAAAAAGGTGAATTGGCAGAAAAAGAGTGGGTTCATAGACATAAAGAAGCACCACTTGTAGAGCAAAATGTAGCACTAGATAAACTTCTTAACCCAGATTTTTCATCTATTGAGTTCCCAGACTTTTATGGTGAAAAAGCTATGGCTACAAGAGACTCAAACGGTAAGATACTTAATGCCATAGCAAAAGCAGTTCCAAGTTTCTTAGGAGGTTCAGCTGACCTTGCACCATCTAATAAAACAGAGCTTAAAGATATGGGTAATTTCCCTAAGGGTAGAAATCTACACTTTGGTATCCGTGAACACTCTATGGCTGCTATAACTAATGCGATGGCACTTTATGGAACTACTATACCATTTAATGCTACATTCTTTGTATTTTCTGACTACTTGAAACCAAGTGTGCGTATCGCAGCACTTACAAAGATACAAAACTTCTTTGTATGGACACACGATAGTATTGGTGTAGGTGAAGATGGTCCAACACATGAGCCAATTGAACAGATAGGTCAATTTAGAGCATTGCCAAATTTCTATCTATGGAGACCAGCAGATGCTACAGAAAATGTAGAGGCGTGGAGAACAGCACTTAGTATTCAAGCACCACATGGTTTTGTGCTTAGTCGCCAGAAGTTAAAAACTCTTAAACCAAAATGTGATTTTGGTGAAGTAAGTAAGGGTGCTTATGTAGTTAGAAGACGAAAAGATGCAAACTTCACACTTATGGCAAGTGGTTCAGAACTTATGCCATGTTTACAGGCAGCTTGTCATTTAGCTGTACTTGGCATAAAAGCCAATGTAGTATCTGTACCGTGTCTTGACCTTTTTAATGAACAAGATGAAACATACAAAAATGAAGTTATAGATCCAAATACTAAAGTCTTGGCAGTAGAAGCTGCTACAGCTACAGAGTACTATCGTTATGCAGATGATGTACTTGGTATGGATAGTTTTGGAGCATCAGCACCAGCAGATTTACTATTTGAGAAGTTTGGATTTACACAAGAGGGCATCATAAAACGTGCTTGTAAGTTGATGAATGTAGAGTATAGAGTTGTTAACCTTGATGAGTGTGAAGCATAAGAAATAGTATATTTTAGGAGTTTATATGTTACAAATAGGTGATAGTGTACCAGACTTTTGTCTGGCAAACCAAGATGAAGAGGAGATCTGTTTTCGTGATATTAAAGGACGATGGATAGTTCTTTATTTTTATCCTAAAGATAATACTCCAGGGTGCAGTACAGAAGCTTGTGATTTTACAACAGCTTTACCTGAGTTTGAAAACTTAGATGCTATTGTACTTGGGGTAAGTCCAGATAGTCCTCAAAAACATAGAAAATTTATAGAGAAAAAAGAGTTAAAAATCACACTACTTGCAGATGAAGATAAATCGTTGTGTAAAACATTTGGTGTATGGCAACTAAAAAAGTTTATGGGGAAAGAGTATATGGGTGTAGTTCGTTCTACATTTATTATAGCTCCAGATGGTAAAGTAGAAGCTTTATGGCAAAAGGTAAGAGTCAAAGGGCATGTAGATGCAGTAAAAGAGAAGCTTGAAGAGTTACAAAGTAAATAATCTATAAAATATTATGTAACTTATTGGCATCACTCATCCAGTTATTGAGTGATTGCCACTCCTCATTTTCTACCATCTTTTCACATTTTTTTAGTTCAGATTGAAAAGTATTGATAGCTTCCAATAGATTTGTCTTGTTTTGTCTAAATATATCTTCCCACATAGTTGGTGAAGATTTGGCAATACGGCTCATATCTTTAAATCCACCACCAGCAAGATTAAGTATGCTATCTGATGCCTCTTGTTGAAGTACAGAGTTTGCAAGTGCATAAGATAGAGCATGAGGCATATGAGATATAAATGCAGCATGTCTATCATGCTCTTTTGCGTTCATACAAACTATATTCATACCTATATCATCAAAAAGTGATTTTGCTACTTTTACTTGATATTCTTCACTTTTTTCCAAATCACACAATACAACAACTTTATCTTTATATAGATTATCTATAGCAGCAGAAGGTCCAAACTTTTCTGTACCTGTCATGGGGTGAGCTGTTACAAAGTTTTTTCGTATATCTGATGGAATAGAGTTTGATATCTTCTCTTTTGTACTTCCTAAGTCTATTACTGTACATTTCTCGGGTAAATTTTTTAACTTTTTAGATACAGATATAATGCCATCTACAGGAATACTAAGAATGATAATATCACACTCTTTTAGTTTATCAAGTGAGTTGGTAATTTCATCTACAAGGTTAAGCTCCAAGGCTTGTTTACAATGCTCTTTGTTGTGATCTAATCCAATAAAATAGTAATCTTTAGGTAATTTTTTTAATGCAATACTCAAAGATCCACCCATAAGTCCTAAACCAATAAAACCAACTTTTGTTATTGACATTATATACCTACCTATTTTTTATATAGGAGTATAGCATTATTTATCTATTTATTATGAGATTCTTATAGAAATAAAGTTAAAATAGTAGCAAATTATATGAAGGTTTTACCATGATAAAAAAGATAACAGTTTCTTGGTTGTTGATAGGTTCTCTCCTTTTAGCACAAAGAGTTACAGATATCAGGTTTGAAGGACTCTCTCTTCTCTCACCTGCTACTGCTAAAAATATAGCTAAAATACGTATAGGTGAGAATATAACAAAAGAGAAGATTAATAATTCTATTAAGAATTTCTTTGCACAAGGGTACTTTAAAAATGTATGGGTTGACCAAGACAAAGGTACACTAATATATCATTTTAAAGAGAAAGTGGCTATTGCTAATGTAGATATAAAAGGTTATGGTTCTGAAGATGAAGGTAAAAAACTTTTAGCTGGAATTTGGCTTAAAAAAGGTGATCTTTATGATGCAAGACATGTAAAACAAGCAAAGCAAGCTATTATTACTAAGTTAAATAAAAAAGGATACTATGATAGTGTTGTTGATGTATCTATATCTCCTGTAGGTAAAAGTTCTGTATCTATAATTTTTAATGTAAATAAGGGTTCTAAAATTTTTATTAAAAAGATTAACTTTATTGGTGCAAAAAAGTTAAGTAAAAGTGATTTAGAAAGTAAAACAGTTAATAAAGAGGAAGAAGTATTTAGTTGGATACCATGGAGAAATAGTGGTAAAGCAGTTGTTGACCAACTTCCATATGATTCATATAGAGTAAAAAATGTATATATGCAAAATGGTTATATTGATGCAAAAGTTTCAAAACCATTAATGAGAGTAGATTTTGGATCATATAATGCTAAAATTGATTATGAGATTACTGAAGGTGTTCAATATCACGTAGGTACAGTAACTATTAGTCATAACATAAAAGGTTTAGATATAAATAAATTAGAAAACTCTTTATCTCTTATAAAGGGTAAAATCTTTAATGTAAAACGTATGAGAAAAGATATAAAATTTTTAGAAGATAAAGTTGGTAATGTTGGTTATGCATATGTAAAAGTATTACCTAAAATGCAAAAAGATATAAAAAATAAAGTAATAAATATTGAATATGTTATCCAACCAGGAGAGGCTGTTACTATTAATGATGTTATCATATCTGGAAATGATACAACAAAAGATAGAGTTATACGTAGATATATATATCTTACTCCTGGAGATAAATTTAATGCAAAAGATTTAAAAGATTCAAAGAATGCTTTAGGACGAACTGGTTTTTTTGAAAAAGTAGATATAAAAACTAAAAGAATTTCAAAAGATAAAATAAACCTTCTTGTAAAAGTAAAAGAGACAGCAACTGGTAGTATATCTGTAGGTGGTGGTTATGGAAGTTATGAAGGACTTATGTTAAATGCTTCTGTATCAGATAAAAATATTTTTGGTTCAGGTATCAATACTGCATTAGGATTTGAGTTATCTAAAATTTCAAAAAATTATAATTTCTCATTTAGCAATCCTAAAGTATGGGATAGTATGTATAGTTTATCTATGGATTTTTATAAGAAAAATTATGAATATACAGACTATACTCAAGATCAAGTAGGTGGAGATATTATGTTTGGACGAGAATTCTATAGATATTTTCATGCGTCTACTGGTATAGGATATGTAGATAATAAATCTACAGTAAATGATAGTTCAATTTATGAAAATGGAATCTTTTATAATGACAAATATAAAAAATTATCTTTCTTTGGAACTTTAAATTATGATACTACTGATGATTACTATCTTCCACGAGAGGGAATGAAAGCCAATATAAATTTTGAATATGGAAAACTAAGTGGTAATGACTACAATAGTACGTTATATCCTGGTGGATATGGAGATATGTCAAAAATTAGTGCAAAAGTAGGATTTTATTATGGACTTGAAGATTTGATAGATTATGATCTTATCTTACGATTAAAAGGTAGATATAGTAAAATCAATAGTAATGATAATGAAAAATTACCTATTGCTGAGAGACTATTTACTGGAGGGGCAGGTAGTATTAGAGGTTTTGATTCTTACTCTTTATCTCCATATTTTATAGATCCTAAAAATGGTAAACGTAATCTTATAGGTGGAACTGATAAATCTTCTATATCACTTGAAGCAAGTATTCCTTTATCTGAAGCAGCAAAAATGAGATTGGCATTTTTCTATGATTATGGTAAGATAAGTACAGATCGTCATGACTCATCTGACTCTGCTATAGTAGATAATATAACTAGATCTTCGACTGGGGTAGTTCTTGAATGGAGATCTGGATTTGGACCTATAAATCTTATATTTGCAAAACCACTTGATGATAAACCAGGAGATAAGACAGCAAAATTTGAGTTTTCTATGGGGAGTAAATTTTAGATATATTTAGAGTGGAGAAGATTAAGCTTCTCTCTACTTATTTTAAGACTCTAACTCTTCTTGAAGTTTATTGAACTTAAACATTAATTCTTCAACATTTTCAACATTATCTGGATCAGATTTTATACAATCAACAGGACATACTGCTATACATTGAGGTTCATCAAAATGACCTACACACTCTGTACATAAATCTGCATCTATAAAATATATTGGATCACTCTCTTCTATTGCTTCATTTGGACACTCTTCTCTACATGCGTCACATGCTATACACTCATCACTTATTATTAATGCCATATTATTGAACCTTATTTTTTATTTAAAGAGTTATAGCCCATCATACCTTATGATATATTTAAAATATAGTGAAAATTTTTTAGTGTAAAGAAAATTTTAAAAAGAGAGAAGATAGTTCTCTCTTTTTGAGTGTATAATGATATAGATTAAGATATTTTTTTAGGAAAGCAGAAACGGTAACCACGTCTTCTTACTGTTTCTATGGTAGTGATATTTAAAGGCTTATCCATTTTTTGACGGATTTGATTAATAGCAACTTCAATAACATTAGGAGTTACAAGTTCAGGTTCTTCCCAAATAGCATCAAGAAGTTGCTCTTTTGATACTATTTGGTCTTTGTGCATAGCAAGATGAGTTAAGACTTCAAAAGGTTTACCTTTTAGTTCTATCTCTTCACCTTGATAGATTATCTTCTCTTCTTCAGGATTGATAATTAAATCTTCTATCTCTATAATATTTGATATGCCAAAACGTAATTTAGCTTCAATACGTACAAGTAAAATATCATTATCAAGTGGTTTCATGATGAAATCATCAGCTCCTGAACGAAGAGCATAAATTTCACTATCTTTATCTATTCGTTCAGATATGATGATGACAGATGTTTTATGAGAATTAGTTTTAATAGTTGATATAGTTTCTATACTTTTATTATTGTCTCCCCATGATATAAGTACTAAATCATAATTTCTAATATCTAAATAGTACTTAGCATCATCAAAATTTTCTGCCAAATCAACTTGATACCCATTTTTGGCTAATATATCAGAGAGATCTTTCCCCTCAGATACTTCTTTTTCAATAACTAATATTCTCATAACCTAAGCCTTTATATCTTTAAGATTTGTTTAATATTATAGCATAAAAAAGAGGATTTTTTTTAATTAAATGTTCCAATTAGCACTTAATGAAACTATACACTCAGATAGTATATCTGGTTTTGAGATTTTTATCTCTAAAGTTTTTATCTCTGGATATGTAGTAGAGATAATATCTTTCAATCCAAGTAAAGCATCTTCTAAAAGTTTATAGCGTTCTGTAGTAAGCTTATCTTTTATAATTTCTACTATATCTGCATAGTTTATAAATTTATCATCATCATAGATATAAGAGGCTTGAAGATTTACTATAACTTTTTGAGGAGTAACTCTCTCAAAGTCAAGTAATCCAATGATAACATCAAAGGTTAAATCTTCAATATGTATAGTCATCATCTATACTTTTGCCTCTTCTTTATTGAATAATCTTACTATATTTGGTATATGTTTATAAAATATAATTATAGCTATAATCCAAATAGGTGCATGATATGTATTGGGATATATAATATAAGATGCTATGATAAAGGCTATAAGTCCTATAAGTGAAGATATAGATGATATTTTAAGACCTTTTGCAGATATAAACCAAGTAGCTATGGCTATAAGAGCAGGGATAGGCATCATTATAAGTAGGACACCAAATCCTGTAGCAACACCTTTACCACCTTCAAATGCTAAAAATATAGAAAAACAGTGACCTACAACAGCAAGAATAGCTATGGTCCATAAGACTCCCTCAGGAGTACCTAACATTTTTGCTACGATTATAACAATCATACCTTTTATAGCATCAAGGAAAAGTGTAATAGCACCTAGTTTTTTAGCTAGTTTTGGATCTTTCTCTTTAACTACACGTAGTACATTTGTAGCTCCTATATTGCCAGAACCAGCTGATTTTATATCAACACCTGCAAACTGTTTTGCCAATATATATCCAAAAGGAATACCAGCTATAATATATACAGCAAGATAGAGTAAAGTGTTTTGATTTGTAAATAAGTCCATAATAAGTCCACATTTTTTATTTATAGTACAATTTTAGCCGAATTTTGCTAAAATCCATACAATTAGCTTTAAAAGGTGTATATATGATAGATTATAAATCTGAGATAAACAGATTGAAAAGAGAGCTTGATGTTACAGTAGTTGCACACTTTTATCAACGTGATGAAGTATTTGAGATGGCAGATATCACTGGTGATAGTTTGGAACTTGCACGTAAGTGTAAAGCAGATAGTAATCCTTGGGTAGTTTTTTGTGGTGTAGCATTTATGGGACAGAGTGTTAAGGTTATAGCTCCTGAAAAACGTGTACTTATGCCAAAAGTTGCTTGTTGTTCTATGGCTCGTATGATAGATGCTAGTTACTTTGATGATACTGTTAATTATATGGTAGAAAATGGCATACCAAAAGAGGATATTTTGCCTATCACATATATAAACTCTGATGCTACAGTTAAAGCTAAAGTAGGTGAGATGGGTGGATTGGTATGTACTTCATCAAATGCCTTTAAAATTATAGAAAAAGGTCTTGAGAGTTGTAAAAAGATACTATTTGTTCCAGATAGATGTCTAGGGCAAAACTTTGCTATCTCTATGGGGCTTAAATATTGCGTTATAGGAGAAGGTGAGTGCGACCCTAAAGAGGCAGATATTATCTGTTTTAACGGTTTTTGTGCTGTTCATCAACTATTTACTTTAGAAGATATAGAGTTTTACCGTAATAAATATCCAGATATAAAAATAGCAGTACATCCAGAGTGCGACCCTAAGATAGTAGAAGCTTCAGATTTTTCAGGCTCAACATCACAACTTATTGAGTATATTTCAAATCTTGATCCTGAAGATAAAGTAGCAGTAGGAACAGAGTACAATCTTGTAAATAGAATGAGAAAAGCCAATACTTATGTCCTCTCATCTACAAAACCAGAGTGTCCTACTATGAATGAGACAACACTAGAAGATCTCTACTTAACTCTTAAATCTATAGAAGATAATAGACCTATAAATGAGATAGAAGTTGATGAGCATACTGTAAAATATGCAAATTTGGCATTAGAACGTATGTTGGCAGTTAAATAATGTTAAAAGAAGAATTTTTAAAATCATTAATATCTGAAGATATAGGTAGAGGTGATCTATTTTCTCGTATTAGTAGTTCTAAGCCTATTCGTGCATATATCGTAGCTAAAAGTGATGGTATATTTGCTGGGCAGGAGTATGTTGAGGCTTTGGCTAAGATGTATGAGTTAACTCTTGAGTGGAATGTTTGCGATGGAGATAGTTTTTCACAGGGTGAAAAACTTCTATATATTGGAGGTAATTCTAAAGATATACTCTCTTTAGAACGCTCTTTGTTAGATATGGTATTGCACGCTTCATCTATAGCTACACTTACAGCCAAATATGTAAAAGCTATAGAAGATACTAACGTAAAGTTACTTGATACTCGTAAAACCAGACCACTTCTTCGCTCTTTTGAGAAGTATGCAGTGCGTTGTGGAGGAGGCATAAACCATCGTATGGGACTAGATGATTGTTTAATGCTAAAAGATACTCATCTAAAAACTATAGATAATTTAGATAGTTTTATGAAAGAGGTACGTCAAAAGATACCTTTTACATCTAAAGTAGAGATAGAGTGTGAAACACTAGATATGGTTAAACGTGCTATGGGTGCAGGTGCAGACATAGTTATGTGTGACAATATGAGTCTTAAAAATATTAAAGAGGTTGTAGCGTTTAGAGATGAGAACTACCCTCATATACTTCTTGAAGCTTCAGGAAATGTTACATTGCAGACCATTGAAGATATAGCAAAAACAGGTGTAGATGCTATTAGCTCAGGTTCAATAATCCATCAGGCAAACTGGATTGATCTCTCTATGAAAGTTGAAGGATAAGAGTATTGCTAAAAAAGAAGATTGAAGAGGCAACTACTATCACGATACTATCTCATTTAAATCCTGATGCCGATACTATTGGTACATCTTTGGGTATATACTCTATATTAAGCCAAGATAGATCTAAGCGTATAGAAGTTGTAAATGCCTCCAATGCTTTACCTCTATATCTTGACTTTTTACCAAACTATAAGAAGATTAAAAAGAGTATGGATTTTAAAGATAGTCTTATTATAGCTTGTGATTGTGGTAGCATAGATAGATTGGGTTTTGATTTAGATGGAAGAGATATAATCAATATAGACCATCATAGTAGCAATACAAATTATGGTAGTACAAATATCGTTTTCACAACATATGCATCAGCATCACAAGTTGCATATAAAGTTTTTAGTGAGATTTATGATATATCTTCAGACTCAGCAACCTGTTTTTATACAGCACTACTTTCTGATACAAGATATTTTACGACTTCAAGTGTAGATGAAGAGGTATTTAGTGTAGCTAAAAATTTACTTGAAAAAGGAGCAAAGAGTGATGAGATAGTATATAATTTTACACAAAGAAAATCATTGGCTTCTATACGTATTTTAGAAAAGGCACTTAGCTCTTTAACTTTGTATAGTGAAGCAAAAGTAGCTATCTTAGTTATATCACAAGATGATATCTTATCTACAGGTGCTACTATGCCAGATATGGAAGGGATTGTCGATTACGGACGCTCTTTATCAACAGTAGAGATAAGTATATTTGTGATGGAACTGAGTGATGGAGTTAGAGTCTCTTTGCGTAGTAAAAATATAGATATATCAAAATTGGCATTGGTATTTAATGGTGGTGGACATAAGTATGCTTCAGGTTTTACACTGAAACAATTTAGTTTACAAGAAATGATAGATAAAATTATATCTAAAATAGAAGAGTTAGGATTGATGAAATGAGACGAAGAAAAAGTGTTAAAAAAGGTAATAAATTTATAGTTATAGCTCTATTGCTATTAATATTAGTAGGTATTGGATATGTATATACTGCTCCAGAATTTGAGAGACAAAAACCAGTTATTACAAGTCAAAATAATCTTTTTTGGAATAGAAAAGATCCATTAAAAGTTGAACTTCAAGATAATTTTGGATTAAAAAGTTTTGAATTAATTTTGAGTGATGGTACTAAAAGTATTCTTGTTGCTAAAGGTGATTTTAAAAAATCAACAAAAGTAGAACAACTTTTAATTAAATATCCAAAAAATAAGGTATTAAACTCTAAAGCTAAAAAATTAAGATTGAAAGTTATAGTTACAGATAGTAGTAAATGGAACTTTTTTAAAGGTAATAGAAGTGAAAAAGTTATAGATATAAATATAGATACTAAACTACCAAATGTAAATGTACTATCTAATTCATATAGTATTACTCAAGGTGGTTCGGCATTAGTTGTATTTCAAGCAGAAGATGATAATTTAGATAAACTATATATTAAAGCTGATGGTAAGATATTTAATGTTGAACCATATAGAAAAGAGGGATATTTTGTATCACTCATAGCATGGCCATTTAAAAAAGAGAACTTTAAAGCTAAGATAATTGCAATAGATAAAGCAGGTAATAAAAGAGTATCAAATATACCATTATATTTGAGAAATTATAAATATAAAGTATCTTGGATAAAAGCTACAGATAAATTTATAGATGGAAAGATAACAGATTTGGCACTTAGTAATCCAGATTATTCAGATATAAAAGATAGACTTAAAAAGTTAAAAGCTATTAATGAAACTATGCGTTTAAAAAATGAAGAGTTAATACACAAATATACTAAAAATATATCTTCAAAAATGTTAAAAGATTGGAAGATTAAAAGATTCTATCCACTTAAAAATAGTAAAAAAGTTGCTAGTTATGGTGATGAAAGACACTATTACTATCAGTCTAAAAATAATGAAGTATCAACCTCTTATCATGTAGGGTATGACTTGGCTAGTGTACGTATGGCAAATATTAGAGCATCAAATGCAGGTAAGGTTGTCTTTGCAAACGAGAATGGAATATATGGAAATATGCCAATTATTGATCATGGATTGGGACTATATACACTTTATGGGCATTGTTCTAAACTCTTAGTAAAAGAGGGAGATGAAGTAAAGGCTGGAGAGATAATAGCTAAAACTGGTACATCTGGATTGGCTTTAGGTGATCATTTGCATTTTGGTATCTTGGTTCAAGGTATTGAGGTAAGACCTATTGAGTGGTTTGATAAAAATTGGATTAAAAACAATATAGCAGATGTATTTAAAGAAGCAGATAGAATTATAGGTAATTAAGATACTTTTGTAATTATTTGAAATTTATACTATAATATATAAAATTAAACAAAGGGGGGAATGGTATGGAACAAAGAACTATTAAAAAAGCTATAGAAGTTGTTGGTATAGGACTTCATAAAGGTGAGCCAATAAAATTAAGATTAGAGCCACTTGATGTTGATGCTGGATTAATCTTCTATCGTGAAGATTTGGCACTTACTATACCACTCTCTCCATCTTCTGTTTTAGATACACAAATGGCTACAGTCATTGGCGAGAAGAAAAGAGGATATATATCAACAATAGAGCATTTTCTATCAGCAGTATATGCTTATGGTATTGATAATATGCGTATAGTTATTGATGGTAATGAGATGCCTATTATGGACGGTTCTGCTATATCTTTTTGTCTTTTACTAGATGAAGCAGGTATACAAAAGCAAGGTAAAAGTAAAAAAGTTATAGTTTTAAAAGAAGTTGTTGAGGTAAAAGATGATGATAAATTTGTACGTCTTTTACCATCAGCTACAGCATCATTTGATTTTAAAATAGATTTTGAGCATCCAATTATAGGAACACAAAGTGAATCTTTTGAATTTTCAACACATAATTATGTGGAAGAGATAGCAAGGGCTAGGACTTTTGGATTTACTAAAGATATACAATATCTTCAAAGTATAGGACTTGCTCTTGGAGCTACGCTTCAAAATGCTATAGGACTTGATGAACATAGAGTACTTAATCCTGAAGGGTTGCGTTTTGAAAATGAATTTGCTCGTCATAAGATTTTAGATGCTATGGGCGATATGATGGTTACTGGTCATAATATATTGGCAAGATATGAGTCTTTTGCTGGAAGCCATAGTCTAAATCATAAACTTACAGTTAAACTACTCTCAGATAGTAAAAATTATGAGTTGGTAGAGCTAAAAGCATTACAAAGTAGAACATTTGCAAAATCATTCGCCTAAAACATATACACTACTTATAATCTCTATCTCTTCACCTTTACTTTTAGGAGTATATGAAGATGATATATTGATAGATAGATTTTCATCAGATAAAAAGACTTCAGATATTTTATTACCTTTGGTTATAGAGATTTTAGATAGATACAATATCTCAAAAATTATCTATACTCGTGGTCCAGGTTCATATATGGCTATAAAATTAACATATATTATGTTGAAAACTATTGAGCTAATTAGAGATATTAGATGTTATGGTTGTAGTGGTTTTGCTTTAAACGGAGCTAAACCTATTAAAGCTATTGGTAATCTCTATTTTATCAAGGAAAAAGAGACTATAATTACAAAAAAATATGAACAGCTAGTAGATGCATCATTTGCATTACCTAAAAGTATTCAAGATCTTGAAATAGATGAAGAGTCAATCCCTGAGTATATACTACCAGCTGTCTAAAATGGATAAATATTATGTTTGTAAGCGTACCAGCAACTTCTGCTAATTTAGGACCAGGTTTTGATACTCTTGGCTTAGCTGTGAATTTAAGAAATGAAATAATCATAAAACCTTCAAAGTTTTTAAGTCTCTCTACACATGGTGAGGGGAGTGATAACTCAAAGATTAAAAAAAATACTTTATTTCTTAATATCTTTAATTCGAATTATAAACGATTGACAGGGAGAGATGATAACTTTAGATTTGAGTTTCACAATCGTATCCCTATATCTCGTGGTCTTGGCTCATCTTCAGCTGTTATTGTTGCAGCTTTAGCAGGTGCATATATGGCAGCAGGAAAGAGATATAATAAAAGAGAGATACTAAATCTTGCTCTTGGATATGAACATCACCCAGACAATATTACCCCAGCAGTGATGGGTGGATTTAATGTTGCATGTGTTGAGGGTGATAGAGTATATAGTAAAAAAAGACGTATGCCTGAGTATTTGCGTGCAGTAGTAGTTATCCCTAATCGTACGACTTCAACGGCAAAATCTCGTACTATCTTACCAAAGATGTATAAAAAAGAGGAGACCGTTTACTCTCTTTCTCGTGCAGCATATATGACATCACTTTTTATGAGTGAATCTTGGGATCTACTTCGTATAGCATCTAAAGATAAATTACATCAAGCAAGACGTATGAAGATGATACCAGAACTATTTGATGTTCAAAAACTTGCATTAAAACACGGTGCATTGATGTCAACTCTTTCAGGTTCAGGTTCTACATTTTTTAATTTAGCTTACGACAAAGATGCTGAAAAAATTGCACAGGCTTTACAATCACGTTTCCCTCATTTTAGGGTTTTTAATTTGACATTAGACAATAATGGTGTCATTACTAAAGGTTAAGGCATAGCACTTAATCTCTTTTTAGGTACAATACATATGAAAAATTCACAGCCAATACGTATGTGCATCAGTTGCCGAAGCCGACAGCCTCAAAATAGTTTGATTAGGTTAAAGTTATCAGGTGAAGATGTTGTAGTATATAATAGTCTAGGACGTAGTTTCTATCTATGCAAAGATTGTGTAAAAAATGAAAAAAAAGTCAAAGGCTTAGTGAAACGTTTTAAACAAGATGAGGAACGGTTTATTAAGCTTTTAAAGGAGTTATTAAACAATGGATAAAGTTAAAATCCAAGATATAGCAGCAGAAGCAAGTTTGTCTAATGCTGAGTTGATAGAAAAAGCCAAAAAATTAGGTTTTGATGTAAAAGTAGCTAATAGTACTATTAGTGTAGAAAATGCAGGTATACTTTTAGAGTATGCTATATCTGGTAAATTACCAGCAGAGCTTAAAAAACCTGTTAAAAAGTCTAAGATTACTGTAGTAAAAAAGGCAAAGGAAGAAGTTTTAAAAGAAGATACTATTGAAGTAGTTGAAACTCCTATAGAAGTTGAAGATATTCAAAAAGATATTATTCAAGATAAAGAAGTTGAAGAGCCTAATGTAGATGAAACAGTAGCCGTTGTTACTCCTAAAGAGCCTAGAAAACGTAAAGGTATTTCAGTTGTTAGTAAAAAAATTGAAGAACCAAAAATCAAAAAAGTAAAGAGAGCTAAAGTAGAAGAAGTCTCAGAGGTTAAAACTCAAGAAATTGAAGCTAAAGAAGTTGAAGAAGTTGAAG
>JALUBF010000071.1:0-14443 GCA_027045015.1 Sulfurovum sp. | reverse complement strand
AAGTTGAAGTTGAAGAACTTGAAGCTAATAAGTCTGAAATAAAAGAGCCTGAAGTAAAAGAGGTTAAAAAACGTAAAGGTATTTCAGTTGTTAGTAAAAAAACTGAAGATGTAGAAGGTAAAGATAGTAAAACAGAAGTACGTCCAGTTAAGAGAGTTCTATCTCGTACTGGTATTAAGATTGTACGTAAAGCTAAACCTGCACCAGTAAGAGCTGGGACAAATATATCTTTAGGTAGAACTTTTGGTAATAAAAATTATGAACCTTATGAAGGTAAAAAGAAAGTTAAAAAAGGTCCTGCTCAAGCTAAAGATACTGGTAAAAAGATAGATATCTTTAATCATGACAGTATGTCAGCTGATATAGATAGTGGCTTTGGAGGTGAAGAGGTAGTACTTTTAGATTTCTCTGATAAAAATATCTATGAAGATATGATGCGTCAAGAGCAAAAACGTAAAGAAGAGATGAAAAAGCGTGAAGCAAAAAATGGTGGACCTACAAAAGGTAGACAACCATTCCGTCCTCAACAAAAACGTTCACTCAAACGTGGTGGTAAACGTAAAAAATATACTAAAGAAGAGATTACAGAAGTTGTAACTTCTATAGAGATACCTGAAAATGTAAGAGTATATGAGTTTGCCGAAAAGGTAAATCGTTCAATGGGTGAAGTTATTGGGTGTCTATTTGCACTTGGTATGTTAGTTACTAAAAATGACTTCTTATCTAAAGATGAGATAGAGATACTTGCAGAAGAGTTTGAAGTTGAAGTAACTACTATCAATCCATTAGATGAACTTGCTATTGTTGATGAATATAATGAAGATGAAGATGAAAATGCAGTTGAACGTCCTCCTGTTATTACTATTATGGGACATGTTGACCATGGTAAAACATCTTTACTTGATAAAATTCGTACAGCTAAAGTAGCAGATAAAGAGGCTGGTGGAATTACTCAACACGTTGGTGCTTACCAAGTAGAGAAAAATGGTAAGAAGATTACATTTGTAGATACTCCAGGTCACGAAGCATTTACAGAAATGAGAGCTCGTGGTGCTCAAGCTACTGATATTGTTATCATTGTTGTTGCAGCAGATGATGGTGTTATGCCACAAACAAAAGAGGCTATATCTCATACAAAAGCAGCAGGTGTTCCTATGATTATCGCTGTAAATAAGATGGATAAAGAATCGGCTAATATTGACAATGTTAAGGCACAACTTGCTGAGCTAGATGTTATGGCTACTGATTGGGGTGGAGAGTATGAGTTTGTACCTGTATCAGCTCATTCTGGCTTAGGAATAGATGATCTACTTGAGACTATCTTACTTCAAGCTGAACTTATGGAGCTTAAAGCTAACCCAGCATTAGATGCTAAAGCAGTTGTGGTAGAAGCATCAGTTGAAAAAGGTTTTGGTCCAGTTGCAAATGTAATCATCAAAAATGGTACATTAAGAGTTGGTGATAATGTTATTGTTGGTAAAACTTATGGGCGTATTAAGGCTATTAGACTTGATGATGGAAGTAGTACAAAAGAGATTGGTCCATCAACTCCAGCAGCTATTGTAGGACTAAATGAAGTTCCTGGTGCTGGTGAAGAGCTTAGTGTAATGGATACAGATAAAGAGGTACGTGAACTTGCTGAAAAAAGAGCAGAGTTTGAGAGAGCTAAAGTTCTTTCTAAAACTACAAAAGCAACTCTTGATGATTTGTCTGCACTTATTGCAGAGGGACAGCTTAAAGCATTGCCAATCATCATAAAAGCAGATGTTCAAGGTTCGCTTGAAGCTATTAAAGGTGCATTGGAGAAACTTAGAAATGAAGAGGTAAAAGTAAATATCATTCATGAAGGTGTTGGTGGAGTTACAGAGAGTGACTTGACTCTAGCTGATGCCTCTGAACACTCAGTCGTACTAGGATTTAATGTACGCCCTACAGGTTCAGTTAAGAAGAAAGCAAAAGAGCTTGGTATTGAGATTCGTACTTACTCTATTATCTATGATCTACTTGATGAAGTAAGATCACTTCTTGGTGGTATGATGAGTCCAGTTATCTCTGAAGAGGTTACAGGTCAAGCAGATGTACGTGAGACATTTGTGGTTGGAAAAGTTGGTACTATTGCAGGTTGTAAAGTATCTGATGGTGTGATTACTCGTAACTCTAAAGCTAGACTTATTCGTGATGGTGTTGTAGTATATGAGAGTAAAATCTCTTCACTTAAACGTTTCAATGATGATGCTAGAGAAGTTAAAAATGGTTATGAGTGTGGTATTATGCTTGAAAACTTCAACGATATTAAAGATGGCGATGTAATTGAGACATTTAAAGATGTTGAAGAACAAGTGAAATTGGACTAATACTTTATGACACACGAAGAGATAAAACGTCATCGTACTGAGTCTATCCTCAAAGAGATTATTCCTGAGGCATTAGCAACTCTTGATGATGAGCGTATTAGAGGTTTAAGTGTAACAGATGTTGTCTGTTCAAAAGGACGCTTTGATGCAAAAGTATATTTAGATACATCATTTTTAACCCAAAAAGAGCAAAATGAAGCATTGCGTCAATTGCGTATAGTTTCTGGATATATTCAAAACAATTGTAAACAAAGCGAGGGGTGGTTTAAAGCTCCACGCTTTACGTTTGAGTTTGATCATCAGTTAGAAAAGGTTTCTCGTATAGAAGATTTGTTTAAACAAATTGAGGGACGAAATAAGATAAAAGATGAGGAGTCCTAATATGAATTTAGAGACACAAATAGCTAAGATAGTAGAGTCAAATGGATTATTTCTATATGATATAGAGACAGTAACAGAGTTTGATGAGACTATATATAGAGTGCTTGTTACTAAAGTAGGTGGTGTTACACTTGATGAATGTGCAGATATATCCTATGAGCTATCTCCATTTTTAGATGTAAATCCTCCAATGAGTCAAAGATATAGACTTGAAGTCTCTTCTCCTGGAATTGAGCGTAAACTTAAAAAACCTTTACATTTTAAAAATGCTATAGGTGAAAAGGTAAAGCTTAAAATATTAGGAGGAGATAAACTTAAAGGTACTCTAAAATCAGCCGATGATAATGGCATTGTAGTAGATACCAAATCAGGAGAAGAGTCATATAATTATGCTGACTTAAATACCTGTAAGACCTATTTTGAGTGGAATTAAATTTTTTATTTATACTCTCTTAAGAGAGTATAAAAGTTAACTATTTATTTTATCTTTTATCTCTTTTGCGATATTTGAGATTTTTACAATCTTTTGAGTATCTGTTAGATGCTCATCTAATAGAACTTTAACAAATGCAGAACCGACAATGACCCCATCAACCCCTTTTGATTTCTCTTTAGCTGTATTTTGATCAACACCAAATCCTACATATACAGGTGTTTTTGAGTACTCTTTTATCTCACTAACTATGGATTGTAAATCTTCACTTTTTCCAGCACCTGTAATACCAGCATAGGCTACAAGATAGATAAATTTTTGTGCATTAGTTACTATCTGTGATATACGCTCTTTGGAATCTGTTGGAGCTATGAAGTCTATAAGGTTGAGTCCTGCCTTTTGGATATTTGGTTTATATAATTTAGCCTCTTCAAAAGGTAGATCAGGGATTATAAATCCATTAACGCCACACTCTTTTGCCTGATTTGTGAAAAACTCCATACCTTTGTGGTAAAAAGGGTTAAAGTATCCCATCCAAAGCGTATCTATGTGAGGTGCTATCTTGGCTGATACTTCAAAAAGCTGTTCCAATTTAAAGCCATTTTGAAGTGCTTTAAGATTGGCTGCTTCTATAACTGGACCATCTGATACTGGGTCAGAAAATGGCATACCAAGTTCGAGTGTATCTACACCAGCATCAGCAAGAGCTAGAGAAGCATCAACTGTAAAATCTAAAGATGGAAAACCTGTAGTGATATATGCGACTAATTTTTTATTCAATGAAGACTCTTTTTGTATAATTTTTAATATTATATGATAAAATGAGTAAAAATATAGATTTGCTACATAGGATAAAATAAATTATGAGTATTCATACCCCCAAAATAGATAAAAAAGTAACTTTAACCACTATCTCTAAAATGAAAGGTGTTGAGCCTATTACTATGGTAACAGCCTATGATGCACTATTTGCAAAGCTTTTTGATGGTGAAGTTGAGATGATACTAGTTGGAGATAGCCTCAATATGAGTTTTTTAGGTAAAGAAGATACTCTCTCAGCTACTATGGATCAGATGATTTATCATACACAGGCAGTCTGTAATGGTGCAAAACTCCCATTGATAGTTTTAGATATGCCCTTTGGCTCATACACTACACCAGAGTTAGCAGTAGCTAATGCAACAAGAGCATACCAAGAGACATCAGCTCAAGCAGTAAAGATAGAGGGTGGAAAATCAAGAGCTAACATAGTAAAAGCACTTACATCAAACTCCATAGCAGTTTTAGGACATATAGGTCTTATGCCTCAGTTTCTAAGAAGTGATGGAGGTTATA
Organism: Sulfurovum sp.; assembly: GCA_027045015.1. GTDB lineage: Bacteria > Campylobacterota > Campylobacteria > Campylobacterales > Sulfurovaceae > Sulfurovum. Next base: position 9,940 of record JALUBF010000071.1, on the reverse strand, counting down.
GAGTTCGTGGTAAAGAGCAATCAGACATAGATGAACTAGTAGAAGATGCAAAAGCACTTGAAAAAGCAGGAGCATTTGCCATAGTCATTGAAGGTGTTAAAGTAGAAGCTGCTAAAGCCATTACTGATGCAGTTAGCATACCAACCATAGGAATTGGTGCAGGTAATGTAACAGATGGTCAAGTACTTGTATGGAGCGATATGTTTGGTTTCTTTGAAGAGTTTAAACCAAAGTTTGTAAAACAGTATATGAATGGTGCAAAGCAGATAAGAGAGGGACTAGAGAACTATCGTAATGATGTTAAAGCCAAAGAGTTTCCTAGCAAGGAGTATATCTACTAATGGAACGTATGGTAGAGATAGAACGTTTTGACGCTGAAAGTTCTTATGAGGTATCTTTGCGTCCTAGTAGTTGGGACGAATATATCGGTCAAGAGAAGATAAAGAAGAATTTAAAAGTTTTTATAGAAGCAAGTAGAAAGAGGGGTGAGGCGTTAGACCATATCTTATTTTTTGGACCTCCAGGGCTTGGAAAGACAACTATTGCAAATATCATCTCTACTGAGATGAGTGCAAACATAAAGACTACAGCAGCACCTATGATAGAAAAGGCAGGTGATTTAGCTGCACTTTTGACCAATATAGAAGAGGGTGATATACTCTTTATAGATGAGATACATAGAATGAGTCCAGCTATAGAGGAGATACTATATCCTGCTATGGAGGATTTTAGATTGGATATCATCATAGGTTCTGGTCCAGCTGCTCAGACAGTTAAGATAGATTTACCACGATTTACACTTATAGGGGCGACTACTAGAGCAGGTATGCTATCTAATCCTCTTCGTGAGCGTTTTGGTATGCATTTTAGAATGCAGTTTTATACTCCTGAGGAGTTGTCTAAGATTGTTACACAAGCTTCACATAAGTTAGAAAAGGTAGCTCTAAAAGATGCATCTATAGAGATAGCAAGAAGAAGTCGTGGTACACCTCGTATTGCTTTGCGTCTGCTTAAGCGTGTACGTGATTTTGCTGAAGTTTTAGATGAAGATAAGATAAGCTTAGAGCGTGCAAAGTATGCCCTAGATCAGTTAGGTGTAAATAATCTTGGTTTTGATGAGCAAGATATTAGACTTCTTGAACTTCTTGTTAGTGCAAAAAATAAACCTATGGGACTAAGTACTATTGGTGCATCACTTAGTGAAGATGAGGGTACTATAGAAGATGTATTGGAACCATATCTTATAGCCAATGGATACATAGAAAGAACAGCACGTGGACGCATAGCTACACCAAAGAGTTATGAACACTTTAAATTAGGTGGTATAGATGGAGGTTTTTTTGATGAGTAAGAGTAAGAGTACTTTAATGATAACGGCATTGTTCGTATTTGGGATTATAGGGGCATACTCTGTATATAAAGCATTTTTACTCTCTATGTTTGTTGCTATGCTTTTAACTATGGCAACATTTAACCTAACTAAGAAATTGACTGATTATACAAATTCATCACATATATCAGCAGCTATATCTACAATGCTTTTAATGCTTTTACTTTTTGCTCCTATTATTTACTTGACAAAATATGGAGTGGTATATATCTCTGAAGTAGATAGTGCAGGGATTCAAGAGACTATACATACTTTACAAAAATATATAAGTGAGATACCTTATATTAAAGATATGAATTCACAGTATTTAACTGATGATAAGATAGTATCATATATAAATGAATCTACTAAATATATTACTGTAGTTGGTAAGTTAGGATTTGGATTTATGAAAGATATATTTTTTGTAGTGATATTTTATTTTTTTATTAATTATTATGGAGAAAATTTCTTTGATATTCTTTTGGATCTTCTTCCTATATCATCAAGCAAAGGTGAAAATATGATAGAAGAGGTATCTGCTACAATGGAGATAGTATTTTATTCTGTTGTTATAACTGCTGTTTTTGAAGGTTTTCTCTTTGGTATTGTAATGGGTGCTTTTGGTTTTAATGGTCTATTTTTTGGTGTAATTTATGGGTTTGCCTCTTTGATTCCTATTGTAGGAGGCTTTATTGTGTGGGCTCCTGTATCTTTTTATGCATGGACTAAGATAGATGTACAAACAGCTATAATAATAGCTATCTATTCAGTTGTTATGATTTCAATTATTGCAGATACATTTATTAAGCCTATGATTATTCAAGTTATAAAAGATGATTTTGTAAAAAGTCCTATTAAGATTAACTCTATGGTTATATTTTTCTCTATCTTAGCAGGTATGAGTAGTTATGGTTTTTGGGGTATGATTGTAGGACCTGCTATTACATCATTTCTTATAGCTACAACAAAAGTTTATTTGGATCATAATGAGATGGGATAATCTCTTGTTAAAGAAAATTTAAAATATTTATAAAAAATAAAAGGATATATTATTATTAAGATACTTATTATAGAAGATGATTCAGAGTTGGCACTCATCTTAACAAACTACCTTACAAAGTTCAATATGGAAGTTATTGGGGCAGAAGACCCATACATTGGATTATCTTTGCTTACACAACATGAATTTGATTTGGTAATTTTAGATTTGACACTCCCTGGTATGGATGGTTTAGAGGTTATTACTAAAATACGAGAGATATCAAATATCCCCATAATCATCTCTTCTGCTCGTGATGATATTACCGATAAGGTTGTAGGTATGGAGAGAGGGGCAGATGACTATATGCCAAAGCCTTATGATCCAAGAGAGTTGGTAACAAGAATAAAGACTATATTAAGAAGAATGTCACCTCAAGATAATCAAAATAAAGCAAAAGAGATATTTGTAGCTAATGATAAATCAAGAGAGATATTCTTTAAAGGAGAACCTTTAGAGCTTACAGCAGCAGAGTATGATGTTCTTTCTATGCTTTTAAAACATAAAAATGGTTCAGTATCTCGTGAGCAACTTCTTTATGAGAGTGAACATATAGATGATGATAGCTCTATAAAAAATATAGATGTAATCATCTCTCGTATTAGACATAAGATAGCAAAGATTGATGCTAACAATATATATATTAAACCTATTCGTGGAGTAGGCTACCTTTTGACAGATAGAGTATAGATGAAAAATCTATCTGTCACTACTTTTATTCATATTTTATTTTTATTTGCTCTTTCTATATTGGTTACTACTTATTTGTTATTTTTGTCTTGGGATAAAGATCGTCAAAAGATAGAACAATACAAAAGATACCAGCTTATATCACTTACATTTCTATCTAATTTACAGTTAAAAAATTCCAATAAAGAGTCTATGGATAAGTTATATAAAGAGTTAAATGTAGAAGATATAGAGGGTAAATCTCTAAATAGAGTTAAAAAAGAGATAGAAAATGTTGGTAAAACTATCTTTACAGGTGGTTCATCTATTGGTAGAGTAAAAGTGTTTAGAGTAGATAAAAAAGAGTATATCTATGTTCAGCGTATGGGAAATAGTATCTTATTATTGGATAACAAAGAGAATAATTACTATTTTGAGATGGCTATAGCTCTTGGTATATTTCTTATTTTATTGTTATTACTTATATATTTTGCTGTTTTAAAGAAGCTTTATCCTCTAAAAATACTACATAAGCAGATACAAAATTTTGCTAAAGGAGATATACATACGCGTATTAGTTACGTCTATGATGATGAAATTGGTAAGATAGCTAAGAGTTTCAATGATGCTATAGTTCATATCAATGATTTAAGTAGATCTAAAAATCTCTTTATGCGTAACTTAATGCATGAGCTAAAAACACCTATTACAAAAGGTCGTATCATTGTGGAGATGATAGATGATGATAGTACAAAAAAAGTACTTATACGTGCTTTTGAACGTATGAATGAACTCATATCTGAATTGGCTGAGATAGAGAGAGTTACAACTCAAAGTTTTAAGCCTAATTTTGAACATCAGATGTTATCTGAGATTATATTTAAGAGTAAAAATCTACTTATGAGTGATAGTGCATCTATAGAGGTTGATATAAAAGATATAGCACTTATTACAGATAAAAAGTTAATGATAATTGTTATTAAAAATCTTATAGATAATGGCATAAAGTATGGTAAAAGTAAATCAGTTATAGTTTCAAATAGTAATAATATCATAAAAATAACCTCTAAAGGTGATAAATTAGAACATCCATTGACATATTATACAGAGCCATTTTCACAAGCAGAGAAGAGAAGTTCTGGTTTTGGATTGGGACTATATATAGTAGATGGTATATTGGAAAAATTAGGTTATAAGTTGGATTATGAGCATAAAGATGGAGATAATATCTTTATGCTTATGCCTAATCCTTTAAAGATTCAGCTATAAGTTCTAGTGGATTTTTAAATACTGTATCTATATCTGCATTGTTAAGTGACTCAGAGATCTGAACACGACAAGCAGAACACTCAGCACTTACATAGGTAGCCTTGGTCTCTTTAATCATAGTTGCCTTTGGTTTACCTGCAAGTTCGGCAAAATGAAACTTTTCTGTTTGCATAGTCACTCCACCAAATCCACAACATCTATTTGGGTCACTCATCTCTACCATAGGATAGTTTGGAGATAGAAGATTACGAGGTTGTTCATAGATGCCTTGCACTTTTCTAGCATGACATGGGTCGTGATATGTTACTGGTGTATCAAACTTTTTACCTTTTGTTTTTAGTAGAGCTTGAAGTTCTGTATGCTCATCTAACCATTCAGTAGCCATAAAGATTTTTTTAGTTACCTCTTTGGCACGAGCTTCCCACTCTGGCATATCGTGATTTTTAAAAAATATTTGCCAATCGTGCTTTACCATAGCTGAACATGTAGCTTCAGGTATGAGCATAGCATCACACTCCTCCATAAAGCTCTCAAAATACTCTATATTTGCTTTTGTCATTCTCTCTACAGACTCCACAGCACCAGTAAAGTATGCAGGAGCTCCACAACACTGTTGTTTTTTAGGGATAAATATCTCGATATTTAACTCTTTTAGTATCTCTACTAAACTATCACCAATGTTACGGTAGTTGTAGTTGGCAAGACAACCTATGAAGATAGCTACTCTCATAGGTTTATCTTGAGGTTTTTTAGCAGGGATTTTTTCAGGATATTTATTTAGAAAACTGGTAAATGCCATAGATGGAATAAGTCTGCCCTTTTTTACCATAGGTAGTGAAAAACGAGACTTGAGTCCACCTCTTTCTTTTTCATTGGCAAATGCACAAGTTTTAAACATAAAGCCAAATTTCATAACAATATCCATAACTTTACGATTTTCTAAAAGATAGAATGCTACACGTTTAAACAGAGGCATACCAAACTCTTTAGCAATATCGGCACGAACTTCTTCTATAACCATATCCGTTGGAAGTGAGTTTGGACATACATCTACACAGTTGGTACATAAAAAACAGGATTCAAAGATATCTTTTGCATTTTTATCTAGCTTTAAATCACCTCTTTTATATGCTCCAAGAAGGTCTATAAATCCACGAGGAGATGTAGTCTCATCTGGACTTATCTGGTGTATAGTACAAACAGGGATACATTTTCCACACTTGATACAATCATCACTTGTTTGAGTGAAGTTAAAAATCTCTTCTACTTTTTTACTCATTTTTCCTCTTATTAATTATACAGTCTTTGAAAAGCTCTTTTTACCACCATATTGATGCATATAGGCATCAAACGGCATAGCTATATTTCTTATGAGCAGAGTACCAGTTGTACTTACTGTTATTTTATCATCAGTTATAGTTACTAAGCCTGCATCTACAAACTCTTCTAGCTCTTTTATGGCATCTTCAAAATAGTCATCAAATGCAATATTGTGTTCACTCTCTACACGTTTTTTATCTATGGAAAAGTTTGCCATAAGCTCCATAATAACAGCTTTTCGTAGATAGTCATCTTCACTTAGCTCTACACCACGTTCAAATGGTAATTTTCCTTCATCTATAGTCTCTTCATAGATTTTCATATTTTTGGTATTTTGTGCATAGTATCTTGCACCTTCACCAATACTTGTTAGTCCTATACCCACTAAGTTAGCACCATCTTTTGTAGTGTATCCTTGAAAGTTTCGGTGGAGTTCACCTTTGGCGATGGCTCCAAATAGTTCATCTTCAGGTTTTGCAAAGTGATCCATACCTACCATTTTATAACCTTTATTTTCAAAAAAATCAATGGTGTATTGGAATATTTTTAGTTTTTCATCAGGAGTTGGTAGAGTAGTCTCATCAAATTTACGTTGAGTCTTCATAAGCCAAGGTACATGAGCATAGTTAAATACAGCTACTCTATCTGGATTGAGTATAGTTGAGAGTTCAAGAGTCTTTTTAAAGGTCTCTAAGTTTTGGTATGGTAGTCCATAGATAAAGTCTGTATTGATAGAGTCTATACCATACTCTCTAGCTAATTTTACAGCATTTTGTGTAAGTTCTAGTGGTTGGACACGGTGTATCTCTTTTTGTACTTTTTCATCTAGGTCTTGCACTCCAAAGCTAATACGATTAAAACCGTGTTTAGCAAAAACTTTCATCTGATCTTCATTAAAAAAACGTGGGTCTATCTCACAGCTTATCTCTGCATCTTTACTCCAGTTTGGAAACTTTGATTTGATATACGATACTATCTCATCAAGTTCAAATGCTTTGTAGTATGTTGGTGTTCCTCCACCAAAGTGAAACTGGATTACTTCACGGTTAGTATCTATATGTTTTGCTAATATATCTATCTCTTTTTTTAAATACTCAATATAAGTAGATAGCTTCTCCTCTTTTGAGGTAAAGACAACATTACAACCACAAAAATAACAAGCACTTCTACAAAATGGTAGATGTACATATAGTGATAGAGGTTGAGTAGAGGTCTCTAGGTAGTTTATATAGTTATCATATTTAAAATCATCTTTAAATTCAAGAGCAGTAGGATAGCTTGTATATCTTGGTCCTGGTTTAGAGTATTTGCTGAATTTTTCAAAATCTATTTGGCTCAAAAGGATTCCTTTTGAGAGTGAATAGTAGATAATAGATAGTAAATAATATTGATATTATTACTATCTAATCATTCTATATTTCTCTCTTTATTTTTATATTAATTGTTATTTACTTAGTTATCGTTTCTATGACTATCTAGCCAAACCATAACACCTTTTTGTGCATGAAGACGGTTTTCTGCTTCATTAAATATAACATCTGCGTGTTTTTCAAATGTCTCTTCGCTTACTTCATACCCTCTATAGGCAGGAAGACAGTGTAAGAAGATAGCGTCATCTTTTGCATAACTCATAAGTTTCTCATCTACTATGTATCCATCAAATGCTTTTATGCGTATCTCTTTTTCATCTTCTTGACCCATACTTACCCAAGTATCTGTTGTGACAACATCACACCCTTTTACTGCTTCAACAGGGTCATCTCCAAAAGTAATCTTAGCACCACTTGTTTTAGCAAATTCCATAGCATCAGCAACTATAGTTGCATCACACTCATACCCTTTTGGAGTTGCTACTCTAAGCTCAAAGCCAAGTTTACTTGCAAGCATTAGCCATGAGTGAGTCATATTGTTTCCATCACCCACATAAGCAACTACTGGATTTTTATCTTTGCCAAACTCTATCATAGTAAGATAATCAGTCATTAGTTGTACAGGGTGGTAACTATCTGTAAGACCATTAATTACTGGTACTTTTGAGTAGTTGGCAAACTCTTCAAGTTTAGATTGTTCATAAGTACGTATCATCACCATATCTACCATACGGCTTATGACACGAGAAGTATCTTTCATCGGTTCACCACGACCTAGTTGTATGTCGTTACTAGATAAAAAGAGTCCAACCCCACCAAGCTGGTAGATACCTGTCTCAAAGCTAACACGAGTACGTGTAGATGACTTCTCAAATATCATACCAAGTGTTTGATGTTCCATATATGGAACAAAGTTACGCTTTTTGGTTTGTGCTTTTATCTTTTGTGCTAGTGCTATCATCTCCAAGATTTCATCTTTAGTAAAATCTTTGAGTGTTAAAAAGTGTCTCATTGGACTATCCTTATACATTAATATACAATGCAAAATTTAAAGAAATTATTTTACCATAATTTGGGTTGTAGTAATTTGATACTCCACCCCATAAATGAGGTAAATTCTTGTTCCATAACCTAACTGGCTATTTTCAGACAAGCATTTAAAGTCGGGTATATCCTACCTAGACTATATGTTTTGAAAGGAATTGACTACTTGGTTTTCGTAGCATTGATTGCGATTCAATGGTGGTATTATAGCATATTTTCCAGCAGATACCACTTATATCCACCCCTTAAAAGAGGTGGTTTTACGCTATAAAATGATAAAATAATAAATCTAAAATATTGATATTATGCTTGCAACAATAAAGCTGCCTCTTTAGCATGATATGTGATGATAATATCTGCTCCTGCACGTTTAAATCCAAGTAGTGTCTCCATCATTACAGCATCATAGTCAATAACACCAGCACGAGCTGCCATTTTTAGCATAGAGTATTCACCACTTACATTATATACAGCTAGTGGTAGAGTGGTATTGTTTCGTACATCACGGATAATATCCATATAAGCAAGTGCAGGTTTTACCATAAGTATATCTGCTCCTTCTGCTTCATCTGCTACAGACTCTGCTATGGCTTCATTACGATTGGCTGGGTTCATCTGGTAGCTTTTTCTGTCACCTTTTCCTGGAGCTGACTCTGCTACATCACGAAAAGGTCCATAGTATGCTGAAGAAAATTTAGTAGAGTAGCTCATAATTGGTAGATTTTCAAATCCTGCACCATCAAGACCTCTTCTAATTGCTTGTATCATACCGTCCATCATACCACTAGGTGCGATCATATCAACTCCAGCTTTAGCGTGAACAACAGCCTGTTTAGCTAGATTGTCAAGGGTTATATCGTTATCAACAGTCTGTAATACTGGGTCTATAACACCACAATGACCATGGTCTGTATATTCACAAAAACATAAATCGGTTGTTACAAACATATCTGGGTGAGCCTCTTTTACAGCACGTACAGTCTGTGCCATTATGCCATGTTCACACATAGCATCACTTCCTACACTATCTTTAGTATCTGGGATACCAAAAAGAATTATAGATTTTATACCAAGCTCTTTAAGAGTAGTACACTCTTTTACTATCTCATCTATACTCATCTGATATACACCAGGCATAGAGGCTACTTCATCTTTGATGCCACTTCCACTTCTGGCAAAAAGAGGGTAGATAAAGTCATTTACACTTAGATGAGTCTCTTGGAGTAGGTCGCGTAACACAGGATTGATTCTTTTTCTTCTAAATCTAGTAAACATAGTTAACCTTAAATAAATAATTTTCAATATTTTAACCAAAAATTCCTAATTACTCATTCCTAATTCCTAATTCTTACAGTATAATCACGTTATGAAACATATTGAAATATCACAAATCGCAAATCTACCAACAAAATATGGTACCTTTAAGATACAGGCTTTTAAAGAGAATGAGAAAGAGCATCTAGCTATATTTACCGAAAATTTATCTGATGAACCAGTAGTTCGTGTACACTCAGAGTGTCTAACTGGAGATGCCATAGGGTCTATTAAATGTGACTGTGGAGAGCAACTTGAGTTTGCATTAGAGACCATAGGCAAAGATGGTGGTGTAGTTATATATCATCGTCAAGAGGGGAGAAATATAGGATTGCTCAATAAAGTAAATGCTTATGCTCTTCAAGATACTGGATTGGATACTGTTGAAGCTAACCATCAGTTAGGATTTAAAGCAGATGAACGTACCTATGAAGTGGTAGAGTTTATCTTAAAACATTTAGGTTTAAGTAAGATAAAACTGCTTACAAACAATCCAAATAAGATAGAGAGTTTAAAAGATATAGAGATAGTAGAGCGTCTACC
>JALUBF010000070.1 GCA_027045015.1 Sulfurovum sp. | reverse complement strand
TATATATCCACTACCTAATATCTTGTTTTTAATGGCAATTGTTGTAAAATTTTTCAATTCATCTATAACCTTATCCAGTGCTAATTGTAGTGCTGTTCGAGAAATTGGTTTTATTAAATACTCAGTTAATTTTAAACTTGAGGCTTTTAGTAAAAAGTCTTTATCTTTATGTGCAGTGAGTACGATAGCTTTGGTAGTATGGTCGTATTCTCGTATCTTTTTAAGTAAATCAAGTCCATTTAGTTTGGGGATATTTATATCGACTATTAGAATATCAGGATTTTTTTCTTTATAAATACTATAAGCCTCTACTCCATTAGAAGCTTCATAGACATCTTCAAACATCATCTCAAGATACATTACATAATTTTTTCTTAGCTCAATCTCATCTTCTACAAATAAAACAGTGTATCCATATTTATCATTATTCATTGTTTTGTTCCTTCAAAATTTCTATACTAAAACATGCACCATCTCTTTTATTTTCAAGTGTAAGCCTACCTTGTAGCCCCTCTTCAATAACCATTTTTGCCATATATAGACCCACTCCTCTTCCTTGAGATTTATGCTTTGTTGTAAAGTATGGGTCAAATACTTTATCTAGCTTATCAGTATCAACTCCACCAGCATTATCAGATATAGAGAGTATATATCTATCTTTGGAGTCTTCTAGTCGTATTATTATTTTTGGGTTTTGTATCTCTTTTATTTTTAAGGCATCATTTGCATTACTTAGGATTATTACCAAAACTTGCTCTAACTCCGATGGGTATCCTTTTATCTGCAATAATGCCTCAACATCAACCTCTATTTGTGTAAAATTAGAAGAGAGTGTACCTTGTATTATCTTTAGTGATTTGTCTATTATCTCTTTTAGATAAAAGGTAATTTTTTCTTTATTGGGATTAAAAAAGTCTTGAAAATTATCAATGGTACTAGACATATGTTGTGTCAAATCTTCAACTTCTAGTAACTTAGTATCAACTAGCTTATCTGAAAAATAATTTTTTTTAAGCACTACATCGACAATCAATACAGCTGAATTGATTTGAGCAAGTGGTTGTCTCCATTGGTGTGCTATATTTTCTATCATCTCCCCCATTTGAGCCAATTTAGTCTGCTCCATCATAATGAGTTGATGTTTTTTATTTTTTTCTATCTCTATCTTCACTCTATTTTCGAGTGAACCATTTAACTCTTTTAAATTTTGTTTCGTCACTTGAAGATTTTTTTCAATCCTTTTTCTCTTTTTAATCTCAGATTTTAGCCGTCTATTCCCAAAGAGAGTCATTGAAATGAGAATAGATGATATAAGTATAATTTGCCATACCAACGCATAATCTATCACTTTCTTATATTTTTCATCTATCCACTTAGCAAATATATCCTCTTGTTTGACTGTGTCTATAGATGCTACTGCTTTATTTAATATAGAAAAAAGTATAGGCTCGTCTGTCCGTACCCCTATACTACCCTCTATATAGCTATCTGGGTAATCTGTCATAATTTTCAAACTATCTTGATATTTTCTAGTCAAATCATAATTCATCATAATCGAAGTACCAATAGCTCCAAATAGTTTGCCCTCTTCTACCTCTTTTAGACCATTACCTTTTATCCTTACATATCTAATCTCTGGATGATTTTTATCCAGATAGGCAGTGAGGTGTATATAATCTCTGTTGATAGCAATTTTTTTACTCTTTAGTATATCCATATCAAATATATATGGCTCATCTATTCTTGTTACAAGCACTAGATTGTCTCTTCCTCCTGATAGTGTAGGCTTTATGAATGGAAGAGCCTGTGGCGAGGTCTGTATCAAGGGCACAACAGAGCATTTTTTATTATAAGCCATTGTAATTTGTTCTTTTATTGTATCTGAGTATATAAAGTTAAATTTCTTGCCTATCCTATGTTCTACAACTCTCAAGAAGTCAACAGTAACACCTATTGGCTTTCCATTTTTGAGCATAGTATATGGCTTTAGTGTGGTGAGATAGCAGGTATCTATTGATTTTATACTTTTGAGATACGCTTTCTCCTCTTTGGTGAGATATATTTTCTCTTTGGCTACTTTATAGATAAAATTATCTAAATAGCTTAAATTATATTTACCATTTATCATAAAACTCAAAAGAAGCGCGATAGATTTTATCTTGTTTTTGTCAAGGTTTCCAAAACTGTTTTCTATATCTGTTAATTTTTTGAGTGCATTGGCTTCATAAATTAGTGCTTTTTTTGATTTATTTAATGTATTGTATTTATGATAGATAATATCTATGGTTTCGTTTATGTGGCTAAAAGCATATCTCCAACCCCTTTTAGATGCTTCATGAAAGTTACGCACTTGCCTTGGATGATTTTTCAATCTATCGTGCGAAGTAAAGAGTATATCTCCATAAGAGTCAAATCCATAATCTTTGGGATTAAATATAATTGTATCTAAACCTTTTTCGTGGGCAGTAAAAGGTTGGTTTGTAACATAAGCCGTTGACATATCAATCTTTTTGGAGATAAGTTCATCTAAGCCAAATATAATATCATTGAACTTATAGTTAATATGATAGGCTTTTAACATTGACAGTATAGTGATGGCACTTGCATTTTTATATAGGGCTAAGTTTTTACCATTGAGGTCTTCTAGTTTTTTTATACCAGAAGATTTGAGACCTATTAAAATATTGGCTGATTCTTGCAAGATAGCCATCATAGCAACTATAGGTTGCCCTTTAATCGTTTCTAAAATCAGATTAGAATCACTGATACCAAATGTACTTTTGCTTGATAATACATCTTTGATAATATCTGTATCTGCTTGATACTCTTTAAGCTCTACGGCAAGTCCAACATCTCTATAGAAACCTTTCTCTTTTGCCATTATAAATCCTGCAAACTGAAACTGATATTTCTAATGAAGTTGCAAAGAGACTTTCTCAAGTTCTCCACTTGTATGAGAAGCGAACAATGGTGTAAGGATAAGTAAAAAAAGTAGTATATATTTCA
>JALUBF010000069.1 GCA_027045015.1 Sulfurovum sp. | reverse complement strand
CAACCTTGAAAAACTTCAAGAGGAGTTAGGTAACTTTAGCGATGATGAAAATGAGAGATACAACTTCATATGGAATGGTAAACAAAATGCCAAAAAAATCGCTCAAACACCATCTACTGGAACTCTGAGACCTTGTAAAGAGGAGAGTAAAGATTGGGATACTACACAAAATCTCTACATAGAGGGCGATAACTTAGAAGTGCTAAAACTTTTACAAAAATCTTACCACAAAAAAGTGAAGATGATATACATAGACCCACCATACAACACTGGAAAAGATTTTGTATATAAAGACAACTTCAAAGACAATATAAACAACTATCTTGAAGTAACAAATCAAGTAGATAGTGAAGGAAATAAGCTCAGTGTAAACGCCGATACAAACGGTAGGTATCATAGTGATTGGCTAAGTATGATGTACCCTAGACTCAAGTTAGCTAGAAACTTGCTTAAAGATGATGGGGTTATTTTTATAAGTATAGATGATAATGAAGTAGCTAATCTTAGAAAACTTTGTGATGAGATTTTTGGGGAGGATAATTTTGTAAGTCAAATAATGGTTATTGTTAAAACAGAAGGTAGGCAATATGGTAAATTTGCTAAAACACACGAATACATTTTAGTTTATGCTAAATCAATTGAGTCTTTAAAATTAAATAAAATAAAATCAGCAAAAGGTGAATTTAAATATTTTGACAAACAAGGTGGTTTTAATACGATTGGCTTAAGAAATCGTGCAGTTAGAATTTTTAATTCTACAAATAGACCAAATTTGCGATATCCCTTTTATGTAAATGCTAACCAAATGGATGAAAATGGATTTTTTCAAGTATCTATTGAAAAAAATGATAACTGGATTGAAGTATTTCCAAGTATTGTTGATGGGCTTGAAAGTGTTTGGAGGTGGGGAAAAGAAACTGCAGGAAAGCAACTTAATGATTTAGTTGCATTAAAAGGGAATGATAATGAGATTAGAATTTTCAAGAAAAATAGAGATTTAACGACACTACCTAAAACAGTATGGTTTGAAAAAGAGTTTAATTCTATTGTTGGAACTAGAGAAATTGCTACTTTATTTGGGGAAACTTATTTTGATTTTCCAAAACCTGTAAAACTTTTACAACAGCTTTTATGTATTGGTTCAAATGAAAACGACTTAATCTTAGATTTCTTCTCAGGTTCAACCACAACAGCCCATTCAGTGATGCAACTAAATGCAGAAGATAAAGGAAACAGAAAATATATCTGTGTTCAAATCCCAGAACCAACAGATGAAAAAAGTGAAGCCTACAAAGCAGGATATAAAAATATCTGTGAGATAGGAAAAGAGAGAATCAGAAGAGCAGGAGATAAAATTTTGAATGATGAATGTTTAATGTTGAATGAAAAAGATAATTCAAAATTAAACATTAAAAATTCAACATTAGACTTTGGTTTCAAAGTCTTCAAGCTTGATAGCTCAAACATAAAAGAGTGGGATAGTGACTTTGAAAACTTAGAACAAAACTTACTTGAGAGTATAGATAATATAAAAGAAGATAGAAGTAGTCAAGACCTACTCTATGAAATCCTCCTAAAATACGGCTTAGACTTAACCCTCCCAATAGAAGAGATGGAGATAGAAAACAAAACAGTCTATAACATAGGCTTCGGTGCATTAGTAGTCTGCCTTGATGATGAGATAACTATAAATGTAGTTGAAAAAATTGCTGGGTTTATCAAGAGCCAAGTAGTTTACGATGAAGAGAAGAAAAAAAGACACGCAAGAGTAGTTTTCAAAGATGGAAGCTTTAAAGATAGTGTTGTAAAGACTAATGCTATACAGGTGTTGAAACAAGCTGATATTGATGATGTTGTGAGTGTGTAAAAATGCAACAATTACAAAATAGCAATTTACTAGATAAAGCTATATCCATAATAGATAAGGGTAGAAAAAATATAGTAGAAGCTATATATAACGAATCTACAAAAAGCTATTATCTTCTTGGTAAGCTTATAGTAGAAGATGAACAACAAGGTGAATTAAAAGCACAGTATGGTAAAAAAGTTATTGAAAATCTCTCTAAAAAGCTTACCGTAAGATATGGAAAGGGTTTTTCTGCTTCGACACTATGGGATTGTAAAAAGTTTTTTATAAAACTCCAATCACTGACTGGAGAATTAAAATTTAAACTATCATTTACTCATTATGCCTATCTAATACGACTAGATGATAAAGAGTTTAAGTTTTATGAGCAGTATGCTATAGAGCAACGCTTGAGTGTGAGAGAGTTACAAAAAGCAGTGCAAAACAATACTATGCTTAGAGTTGAGAATAAGCCTAAAAAATTAGCTACAACACAAGTAAAACCAAAAGAGATTATAAAAGACCCTTATATTTTAGATTTTTTAGGACTAGATGAGGTAAATCAAGGGGATGAAAAACTTTTAGAGTCTAAACTTATCGAGCATTTAGAAAAGTTTTTACTTGAACTTGGTCGTGGGTTTGCGTTTGTAAAAAGACAATATAGACTGACACTAAGTGAAGATAACTTTTATGCAGATTTAGTATTTTATAATATCCCTTTAAAATGTTATGTTGTGATAGAACTGAAAACTAGAAAACTAAAACATCAAGATTTGGGGCAGTTGCAGATGTATGTAAACTATTTTGATAGAGAAGTAAAAAATGATGATGACAACAAAACCATAGGGATATTGCTATGCAATGAAAAAAATGATAGTGTTGTAAAATATACATTACCTCAAGATAATGAACAGATATTTGCAAGTAAATACAAACTCTATCTTCCATCATTAGAAGAGTTGAAAAATGAGTTGGAGATTATAGATGATATATAAATTTAAAACAGAGGGTTCTGGTGTTGGCTTTGATTTTGATGTTGCATTTAAACAAGAGCAAAAGATAAACTGTATCATAGGTAAAAATGGTATCGGTAAAACACAACTTCTTGAAAATATGGCAAAAGCACTATTGTTTAAGCACTCTCTGTTTTTAAGAGATGGTGAATACATATATAAAAATCTTTTTGCTCAGAAAAATATACAAGATAAGATAAAAGATTTCACTCTGAAATTGCCTATGGAAATTAATGTTAATGGAGTGAAAATAAAATATAAGGATAGGGATAATTGGGTCTATATACCTTTTGAAAAGATTCAACAAGCTGATAAATCATTTATCTGCGATCAACCTATTGTATTTATTGGTGCAAAAAATAGAGGTTACACAAAAAATATTGACCCTGATAACATTAAGATACTCTCTAATTCTGAAGGTAGATTTGTAGAGAGTATCACAAGAACTATGAACTATATTAATGGTGAGGGATTGGAGCATGAAGAGGTTGCTAACTGGTTTGTTTCAAGACTTATAGTAAATCCAAGCTTTGTAAGAGATGGACAAAATAAAGCAAATGAAGTTATTACAGTTTTACAGCTTATGGAAAAACTTGAACCAACTTTAAAACTTGTTACTCCTAATCCTAATGGAGGAAATTCATTATCGCTTATTTTTGAAGAGGGTCAGCTAATTATAAATGGTGTGCCTATAGATAAGCTCTCTACTGGATTTATCTCTATTGTGAAAATATTTCAAGAGATTGTAGCTGGTTATGGAGGTTGGAGTAATATTGATGATTTAAGTCAAGTAGATGGGATAGTGTTTATTGATGAGATTGAACCTCACTTACATATCAGTTGGCAAACAAAAATTATAAATATTTTAAAAGCATCTTTTCCTAAAACGACTTTTTATATTACTACTCACTCACCACTTGTATTGTCAGGTCTTAGAGATGGCGAAGCTTATGAGCTTTATAGAGAAGAAAACTTTGTAAAAACTAAAAAGATTGAAAAAATAGATAGCTATTTTTTGAGTGATATTGTAAAAGAGTTTTTTGGTGTTGATTTAAACCAAGAAAAGATAGACAATCCAAATATGAAGAAACAAAATGAAGGTAAAAAAGCTTTATTGAGTTTACTTGAAACTTTACAAGAGGATAAGTAGTGAAATATTTTATAGATACAAATCTTATCCTTGATGCCTTTGAAAGGAATAATAGAGATGCACAAAATAGATTAAAAGCTATTTTAGAAGATGATAGCAACGAAATATTTTATAATGGATTGGTTTATACTGAAGCATTAAGGGCTGTGCTAAATGAAGAGTTGTTTACTACATTAAAATCATCATTTGAGAATTTTACATGGATAGATATTAATCAACAAATTTATAAAGATACAAAAAAGTTTTCAAGGTTTTGTCGCTCAAGGGGTCTCAAAGTAGCAAAAGGAAAATGTGAACTGATTGATATGTTACACTTTATGACTACAAAATATTACAATTTAAAGTTAATAACAAGTGATAGAGATTTTGATAAACTTGAAATTGCATATCAAGAATTTATAAAAGAAGATAATTTATGAAAATACAATTTGAAAACAACCTAGAGTACCAAGACAGAGCGATAAGTTCAGTAGTAGATATATTTGAAGGGCAAGAGATTTGTCAAAGTAATTTTAGTATCGTTAGAGAACAGAGTAAAGGTCAAAAGACTATGGGTGACTATGATGACTTAGGTATCGGAAATCGTCTTGAACTACTAGATGATGAACTTTTAACAAATATTCAAAAGATACAACTACGAAACGGACTCCCTCAGTCTAAAAAACTTGGCTCTATGGACTTTAGTATAGAAATGGAGACTGGAACTGGTAAGACCTATGTTTATCTAAAATCTATATTTGAGTTAAATAAACGCTATGGTTTTACAAAATTCATAATCGTTGTGCCATCTATTGCTATTAAAGAAGGAACGAAAAAAACTCTTGAGATAACGAGTGAGCATTTTAAAACTCTATATGAAAATACTCCCTATGATTATTTTGTATATGATAGTTCAAACTTGGAGCAAGTAAGAGATTTTGCTACAAGTAGCGATATAAGAATAATGGTTATCAACATAGATGCCTTTAGAAAAAGTTTTAGTGACCCTAGCAAAGAGACAAAAGCAAACATCATCCATAGACAAAATGATAGACTTAATGGGCAAAAACCTATTGAGTTTATCGCCTCTACTAATCCTATCCTTATTATAGATGAACCTCAAAGTGTTGATAAGACCTCAAAAGCAAAAGAGGCTATCGAAACTTTAAATCCTCTTTGCAGGCTTCGATATAGTGCTACACACTCACAAAAATTCAACCTGATGTATAAACTTGATTCTATAGATGCTTATGAGCAACAACTTGTAAAGCAGATAGAAGTAGCAAATGTGAAACTTGAAGATACTTCAAACAAAGCATACATAAGAGTAGTAAGTGTAAAGGCAAACCCTAGAAGTGCAAAAGTAGAGATAGATGTAAACCAAAATGGAAGAACTACAAGAAAAGTGCTAACACTAAAAAATGGTGATGACCTTTATGAAAAGTCAAAAGGTCGTGATGTTTATGATGGCTATATTGTAAATGACATCTACATAGAAAAGGAAAGTGAATATATAGAGTTTTTAAATCAAGAGATTGTAAAACTTGGTGAAACTATTGGCGATGCAGACAGTGACTCTATAAAACGATTACAAATCAGAAAAACGATAGAGGAACATTTAGATAAAGAGCTACGACTTAAACCAAAAGGGATAAAAGTTTTAAGCCTCTTTTTTATAGATAAAGTAGCAAACTATAGAGCTTATGATGAACAGAATAACCCTAAAAAAGGTAAGTTTGCATTGTGGTTTGAAGAGGAGTTTAAAACTATCTCTAAGAAACCAAAATATCAAACTCTTTTTACGAAAATAGATAATAATGATGTAGAGAGTATTCATGATGGATATTTTGCACAAGATAGTAAAGGTCGTGTGAAAGATAGTACAGGTAAAAACAAAGATGATGAGAGTGCATTTGATAAGATTATGAAAAACAAAGAGAGGCTACTTAGCTTTGATGAGCCTTTGCGATTTATATTTTCTCATAGTGCCTTAAAAGAGGGTTGGGATAATCCAAATGTATTTCAAATCTGTACTCTAAACGAAACTAACTCTATTATGAAAAAAAGACAAGAGATAGGTCGAGGACTTCGTATATGTGTAGATCAAGATGGGCAGAGAGTAAGAGGGTTTGATGTAAATACTTTAACAGTAATGGCAAATGAGAGTTATGAAGATTTTGCACGAGCCTTACAAAAAGAGATAGAGGATGAAGAGGGAATCAAGTTTGGCATCATAGAGGAGCATTTCTTTGCAAATATAGCAGTTGAAAAAGAAAATGGCAAGATAGAGTACTTTGGTTCTGCCAATAGTGAAGTAGTCTATGAATATCTTAAAGCGAAAAAATATATAGACGCAAGAGGAAAGATACAAGATACTCTAAAAACTGATATAAAAGAGAATCGTTTTGAAGTACCACAAGAGTTTGTAGCATTAAAAGCCGATATAACATCAGTTATAACTAAAATGGCAGGTAACCTCAATGTAAAAGATGCTGACAAAAGAGAACTTATCTCTCTAAACAAAGAAGTTTATCTTAGTGAAGACTTTAAAGCACTTTGGGAGCAGATAAAATATAAAACCACTTACAGAGTAGAGTTTGATGAAGCTAAACTTATAGATGAGTGTGTGAAGCATATACAAAATGATTTAACAGTTGGCAAGATAAAATATCTTTACTCTAAAGCTACAAATAAAATCACAAAAGCTGGTGTAGAGATAGTAGAAGATACTATCAAAAATGACCCATTAAATAGTGAGATTATAGATTTTACTTTACCTGATATAGTCACTTATATTCAAAATGAAACAAATCTTACAAGAAGAGTTATTGTAGATATTTTGATAAAAAGTGATAAACTACAAGGGTTTAAAAATAATCCTCAAAGATTCATCGACGGTGCGATAAAAATCATAAAAAAAGTGATGAGTATGTTTGTCGTTGATGGTATAAAATATCAGAAGTTGGGCGATGAATTTTACTATGCTCAAGAGTGTTTTGAAAATCAAGAACTCTATGGCTACCTATCTTCAAATATGGTAAAAAATGAAACAGACAAATCCATATATACTCATACTGTTTATGACTCTAACATTGAGAAAAATTTTGCCTTAGAGTTTAACCAAAATGAGAGAGTTAAACTCTTTACAAAACTACCAAATTGGTTTAAGATAAATACTCCATTAGGTTCATACAATCCAGATTGGGCTGTAGTGATAGAAGAGGAAAATCAAGAAAAACTTTACTTTGTAGTAGAGAGTAAAGGAAGTGATTTAGGCTTAGATATAAAAACAAGTGAGTCATCAAAAATAGCTTGTGCTAAAAAGCATTTTGAAGAGATTTCAACTAAAGTGGAACTTGTTCAATCTGATAACTTTAGAAATTTTAGTGAGCATTTTTAGGTAAATCTATTTCCCTTATAAGGTGCTTTTTTAATGTTTTTACAGTTATTTATTGGATTAGTAGGGGGGAGTAGCATTATATATATTGCTGTACAATTGTAACTATTAATAAAACTATTGTTTCAACTAAAATTGAGCTTAGACGAAGTTAAATAACACTCTAACTTTAAAATTGATATAATCATAGCAAGAGTTTGTACTACCAAAAATAGTATAAAAATGTACAAAAAATATGAAAATATGTAGCTATATAATAGCATTATTTATAATATATTTGAAGAAAAGTTTAGTAAATCCGTTTAAAACGGGGCTTAAAAGAGGGTGGTAAATAGATGATTTTAATGATAGATAACTATGATAGCTTTACCTACAATGTAGTACAGTATTGTAGAGAGTTGGGTGCAGATTTAAAAGTTATTCGCAATGATGAGTTAAGCATTGATGAGATAAAAGCACTTAATCCTGAGAAAATTATACTCTCTCCTGGACCATCTACTCCAGATGATGCAGGTGTTACACTAGATGTTATAAAAGAGTTTTCAGATACTACACCTATTTTTGGTATATGTCTTGGACATCAGAGTATCGCTCAAGCTTTTGGAGGAGAGGTTATACGTGCAAAAAATATGATGCATGGTAAGACATCTCAAGTAGAAGTAGATTGTACAACACCTATATTTAAAGATTTACCTTTAGAATTTAGAGCTACACGTTATCACTCTTTAACTGTAAATAAAGATAATCTTCCCGATACAATTATAGCAACATCACATAGTATAGATGATGATGAGATTATGTCTTTACAGATAAAAGATAGACCTATTTATGGTGTTCAGTTTCACCCTGAGTCTATTATGTCAGAGTATGGGCATGAGATGTTAGATAACTTTTTAAAACTCTAATAGTATGAAAAAACAGCATTTTATATCTACTGTAATACTCTATATTATAGCTGTTTTTTATCTAGCGATAACAACGCCAATAACTCCACATGAAGCCAATATTTATTATAATCAAAATAGTATAGTTTCATTTTTTATGCATTATGGTGAGCAATTAATTGATGGATTTTTGGGATTACGTATATTTTTTATATTTTTTAGTTTTTTAAGTATGATACTTTTCTATAGATTAAGTAAAAATTATTTTAAAGAAAAAAAATATACTTATCTATCTACATCACTATTTATGTTACTCCCAGGAGTATTGACAGCAACTGTATTGGCAGATGTGTCTATTATAGCTCTATTATTAGTACTTTTATTTGTTAATATGTATGAAGAAGATATATTTTGGACACAGCCATTTATAATGTTTGCACTATTTTTTGTACATGAGTCATCTATTATATTTTTTATCGCACTATTATTTTATAGTATAACCCATAAAGATAAAAAACTTTTTACTCTTGCATCTTCATTTCTTATAGCTTTTATATATCTTTCTAAAGGCATAGAGATAGGTGGTCGTCCTTCGGGACATTTTTTAGAGATATTTGGACTATATGCTACTGTCTTTACACCATTTATTTTTTTCTATTTTTTCTATGCTATGTATCGTATATTATTAAGAGAAAAGAAAACACTTCTTTGGTATATCTCTTTTACAGCATTAGCTCTCTCTTTGTTACTTTCCATAAGACAACGTGTCTACATAACAGATTTTGCTCCATATGTTACAATATCTATTATCTTGATGTTAGATATCTTTAATCATTCTATAGATGTACGTCTTCCTGAATTTCAAAAATTGTATAAAAGATCTTTTTACGTAGTAATATTTTTTTTAATTTTAAGTGATTTAGTTATAGTCTCTAATAAAATATCTTTTTATAATTTTAAAAATCCATCAAAACATTTTGCATATAGAATATATGAACCATATATCTTGGCTAAAAAATTAAAATTAAATGGAATAAATTGTTATAACACTATTAATGAAAGAGAAGCTAATCAGTTGAGATATTATCATATTGGAAGATGCGATAAGAGATTATAGAGTATTAAAAACTGTTTCTAAAATACACAATAGTTACTTTATTATTATGATTACTATCACCTAAACAAAACTTAAAACGACTTAGTGATAGACTATTAAGAATTAAACTAAAGGAGAACTCGATGGCTCAAAAAGCGATTAGAGAGTATGATGGCAAAGCAATTTTTGCAAGACATTGGAATGAATATTTTGATGGTTTCCATTATGGATTCAAGTCAGTATTGGTAAGTAGTGGTGATGAACTAAGAGAAAAAGCAAAAGAACATGGTTTCGAATGGTTAAATCAAGAAGCATTGGTTGCAAAACCAGATATGCTATTTGGTAAAAGAGGTAAAAATGATCTTGTTCTTTTTAGAACTGAAAAACCAGGAGATGTTACTTTAGAAGATGCAGCAAAATGGATTGATGAAAAACAATCTCATGAAGTAACACTACTTTCTGGGCAAAAAGGACATTTATCTCACTTTATTATTGAGCCATTTACTCCTCATACACAAGATCAAGAGTACTATATATCTGCTACAACAGTTGGTGAAGATGATGTACTTTATATGTCAGCTGAAGGTGGTATGGAAGTTGAAGAGGGTTGGGATGAAAAGGTAAATGAAGTACATGTTCCTATCAATATGTCAGATGCCGATATGGAAAAAGCAGTTAAAGCTCATATCCCAGCAGATATTCCAGATGCTAATAAAACAGCTTTCGCATCATTTGCTATCCAGTTCTTTAAATTCTACAGAGATATGAACTTTGCATATCTTGAAATCAATCCAATTGTTATGCTTGATAATGGTGAGATGGCTATTCTTGACCTTGTTGCTCGTCTTGATGATACAGCAGGATTTATGATGGCAGAACAGTGGGGAGATATAGAGTTCCCAACAGCATTTGGTATGGAAGACCAATCAGCAGAAGAAAAAGCTATCGCAGAAGCAGACAGTAAATCAGGTGCTTCATTGAAATTAACCATTCTTAACCCACAAGGTCGTATTTGGACTATGGTTGCAGGTGGTGGAGCATCAGTTGTATATGCTGATACTATTGCAGACTTTGCAGGTGTTGAAGATTTGGCAAACTATGGTGAGTATTCAGGTGGTCCAACTACAGGTGAAACTAAGTTCTATGCAGAGACTATCTTTGATCTTATGACAAGATATAATGACCCTAGAGGAAAAGTACTTATTATTGGTGGAGCTATCGCAAACTTTACTGACGTTGCTAAAACATTTACAGGGATTATTCAAGCATTTGAGATTTATGCAGATAAGCTTAAAGCACATAAAACAGTAATTTATGTAAGAAGAGGTGGGCCAAACTATGAAAAAGGTCTTAAAGATATTAAAGAAGCAGCAGATAGATTAGGTCTTGAAATTCACGTATATGGACCAGAAACTCACGTTACAGATATTGTACGTATGGCATTAGAAAAGTAAGGGTAGGAGAAGTAGATGAGTAAATTATATACTAAAGATACACAAGCAATTTTTTGGAATAACAATAAAACAGCTATTCAAAGAATGTTAGATTATGATTACACAATTGGTAGAGATAAACCATCAGTAGCAGGTATTGTTGCTCCAACAAGTGGAAATAAATTTGAAAAATTCTTTTATGGTCCAGATGAAATTATGGTACCACTTTACAAAACAACAGGTGATGCAGTAGCAGAACAACCTCAAGCAGATGTATTGTTAAACTTTGGTTCATTTAGAACAGCTTATGATGTTGTTATGGAAGCTATCGCTATTGAAGGGCAGTTTAAATCTATTATGGTTACAGCTGAAGGTATTCCTGAAAGATTGGCAAGAAAGATGAACCAAGCAGCACGTGATGCAGGTGTAACAGTTATCGGGCCTGCAACTGTTGGTGCTATAGCTCCGGGTGCATTTAAAATTGCAAATATTGGTGGAACTATTGAAAATATTGTTAACTCTAAACTTCATAGAGCAGGAAGTTGTGGTCTCGTAACACGTTCAGGTGGACTTTTCAATGAGCTTTCTAACATTATTGCTATCAATGCTGATGGTATTGCAGAGGGTGTAGCAATTGGTGGAGATAGATTTGTTGGTTCAGTATTTATTGATAATCTTCTTAGAATGGAGTCCAATCCAGATGTAAAATATATGATTTTACTTGGTGAAGTTGGTGGTACAGAAGAGTACAAAGTAATTGAAGCTATTAAAGATGGTAGAATTACAAAACCAATTATCGCATGGTGTATTGGTACTATTGCTAAACACTTCAGTTCAGGTGTTCAGTTTGGTCATGCAGGTGCATCAGCAAATGCCGATGCAGAGACAGCAGCATACAAAAACAAAGCAATGGCAGAAGCTGGTATACATGTACCTGAATCATTCAATGAACTTCCAGCAAAAATTGCAGAAGTTTATAATGATTTAAAAGAGAAAGGTATTATTTCTGAGATTGAAGAGCCAGAGCTTAAAATTGTACCAAAAGTTAGAAGATCTAAACAGTTTATCTGTACTATCTCTGATGATAGAGGAGAAGAGTGTACTTATGCAGGATTCCCAATCTCATCTGTTGCTACTCCAGATACAGGAAAAGGAATCGGTGATGTTATCTCACTTTTATGGTTTAAAAAACAGTATCCAAAATGGGCTACAGAGTTTATTGAGACTGTAATTAAAACAGTAGCAGACCATGGACCAGCAGTTTCAGGAGCTCACAATGCAAAAGTAACTGCACGTGCAGGTAAATCTGTTGTTGAAGCATTGGTAACAGGACTTCTTACTATTGGACCTAGATTTGGTGGAGCTATTGATGGTGCAGCAGAGCATTTCAAATATGCTGATGATAATAACCTATCTCCAGCAGAGTTCTTAAACCATATGAAAAAACAAGGTATACCAATCCCAGGAATTGGTCATAGAATTAAGTCTCTTAAGAACCCTGACTTAAGAGTTACAGGACTTATGAATTTTGCAGCTGAGCACTTCCCAGCTACACCACTTCTTGACTATGCAAGAACAGTTGAAGCACTCACTACATCTAAAAAAGAAAACCTTATTCTTAACGTAGATGGTACTATCGGTATTCTGATGGTAGATATGTGGAGAGCTTTAGGTTATTCAGAAGAGGAAATTAATGAGTTTATCTCTTCAGGTACACTTAACGCATTCTTTATTGTAGGTCGTTCAATTGGATTCATTGGTCATGTACTTGATGAAAAACGTCTTGCTATGCCTATGTATCGTCACCCTATGGATGATATTTTATATGATGTACAAGAAGCAGAAAAGATATAATCTTTTCTGCTCTATATTATCTTTGACCGAATTTATTTTCTATTCGGTCATATACTTCTAATTTAACTCTTTACCTATATAAAATCTATCTTATTACTTATTAAACTATATAAAATATTAATATAAGCATATTTTCAGTTTTTTATTATATATAATGTAAGTAAAAAGAGAGAAAGTAAAAAAAGTAAAAAGAATTTAAAAAAACCCTTGACAAGATGTAGCTTTGGTGCTATAATACGCGTCCAACAACACAGAGACATCTAATAAGTAATTAGAAAGAGTGTTATTGAATGATCTTTGACAACCAAATATAAGTAAAATAAATCAACGTCTATTTGAGTTTTAATTTTACTACTTTTTATAAAAGTAGATAGAATAAACTTATTATAGAAATACAATAAGTGATTCTGACAAATGGATAAATAATTCATAGTTTTTAATTTCATAAGGGTTATCATCGTAAGATGACAGCTTTAGTGAGATGAATTGAAAAATGAGCTTTTGCTCATTTTCAAGAAGATATTAATGGAGAGTTTGATCCTGGCTCAGAGTGAACGCTGGCGGCGTGCTTAACACATGCAAGTCGAACGAGAACGGTCTATAGCTTGCTATAGATGTCAGCTAAGTGGCGGACGGGTGAGTAATGTAT
>JALUBF010000068.1 GCA_027045015.1 Sulfurovum sp. | reverse complement strand
TTAAATGCTATACAACATCCTGATATACCAGCACCTACTACAACTGTATCAAATAACTTTGATGATTTCATTACATTAAATCCCTCTTTAAAATTTTATACTTTTTACCCCACCATCTAAAGATAGTTAACAAATAACACCACCACCAATCAATCTATCTTCCATATAAAAAGCTGATATTTGACCTTTTGCCAATCCATATACTGGCTCATCTAAGATTACTTTTGCTTTATCATCTTCTATCTTTACGCTACAAGCAACTGCTCTTGTTCTAAAACGTACTTTTACCATAGATTTAAACTCTTTAAGCTCTTCAAACATATTTATATCTTTTATGTAAAAAGAGTTTTCTGCTAACTCCTCTTTTTTTCCTACTACTATCTGATTTTCTTTAGGTTTTATCTCCAATACAAAGTGAGGGTCATGCGCTCCATCTACAGTAAAACCTCTACGTTTTCCTATGGTATAGTGCATATATCCTTTATGAGTACCAACAACATTACCATCTTTATCTACTGTATCTCCAGCTATATCAATATCCATATATTTTGCTAAAACCTCATCATAGCTATTTTCAACAAAACATATCTCTGTACTCTCTTTTTGTTTTGCAAAAGATTTAAGTATCTCTATGTTTGAAGCATACTCTCGTATGTCATCTTTTAGTAAATCTCCTAAAGGAAATATAAGTCGTGGTAGTACTTTTTTATCTACCTCACAAAGAAAATAGCTCTGATCTTTAGTCTCATCTCTTGCCATATATATGTAGTTACCATCACATTTACAGTAGTGTCCTGTAGATATCTTATCTATATTTAAACTATCGGCAAACTCTATCATCTTTCCAAACTTTATAGTACGATTACACATTACACAAGGATTTGGAGTAAGCCCATCTTTATAACTCTGTACAAAATAGTCATAAACATCATCTTTAAACTCCTTTGATAAGTCAAGAAAATGTACATCTATACCAAGATAATTGGCAATTTTTTTAGCTTTTTCATAATTCTCTTCATGGTAACCCTCTTTATGGTGAAGTTTCATATATACACCAACTACATCATAACCATCTTTTTGCAAAAGTACAGCTGCTACTGTAGAGTCTAGCCCTCCACTCATTCCCAATAAAACTTTACCTTTTTTAAACATCATCACTATCCTCTACATTAAAATCGCCTATAAAACTCTCTAAGATATACTCTTTAGAAGCTACTACTAAATCATCTGGTATATCCTGACCTATAGAAAAATAGCTCATAGGAACTTTATATAGTAACATAAAGTTAAGTAGTGTTCCAAAATGTTTTGTCTCATCAAATTTAGATATTATCAAAGAGTGAAGATTTAAAAATGAGAAATTTTTATATATATCGCTCATATCTTCATACTTTACAGTAGCAGGAAGAACTAAAGATACCTCTAAAACTCTAGGCATATTAGTCTTTATAAATTCAATAGTCTTTATAAACTTTTGAGTATCATAAGGAGACATTCCTACCGTATCTACAAATATAATATCACAATCATCTAAAGACTCAATAGCATCTCTAAAGAGTTCAATAGATTCAACATTTACATACTCTATATCCATAATATCTGCAAAGTGTTCAAGCTGTTCAAATGCACCTATTTTATATCTGTCAATATTTATAAATCCAACTTTATATGATCTATCTAACATATACGCATATCGTGCAGATAGTTTTGCAATGGTAGTTGTCTTACCAACTCCTGTAGGTCCTACAAGCATCATAACTTTAGGTTTCAAGAGAGATTCTTGCTCTACCTCTAAAGAGTCATCTATCTCTTCAAGTAGATATGATGTTAAAAGATTTTTATCTTCTAATATATCTTTTTCATCTAGTGAGGCTACAGTATTATCTAACCATTCATCTAAGATACCTTTTTTTCTAAAAATATCTTTTACCTGTTTAGATATAGACTCATCACCTAACATATTTTCTTTCATAAGAGACAACTCTTTTTTAAGTAGTTTTATCTCATCAAGTAAAGAGTCATTTTTAGGCACTTCTATAGATATTTCACAATCTATCTTACCATCTTCATAAGTTATCTGTTTTGCTGAAATTACTTTTATGCTCTTACCATATTTTAAAATAGCCTCATTATATGCCTCTTTAGGAGTACTAGCTACAAATATTTCATTTATCATATTGTCCTCTTCATATAGGAAAGTGGAATAAGCACTGAAGTTCTTTCTCTCCAACCATGATGAGGCAAAGTTAAACTTTTACTGTCCATAGTTACATCTTCATAAAATATTATATCTATATCTAGTGTTCTTGGTCCATCTTTAAATAGACGTTTACGCCTAAATATTTTTTCTACTCTCAATAGATAGTTCAGTAACTCTTTTGGTCTCATTTTAGTCTCTATAAGCATAAGTGAATTATAGAAATCATCTTGTTCAATATATCCAAAAGGTGGATTTTTTAAGATAGGTGCAGTCTCTATTATATGGATAAAATTACTACGTTTAAAGTAACAGAAGAGATGATTAAAACGGCGTAGAACATCACCCATATTTCCACCTATTCCAAGAAGAGCTTTATATCCACCCAATTCAGGATAAGAAGATGGATATAGTGATGTTTTCAATAAAGTATGTTTAGAATTTAAATTTTTTTTTATCAAAGTATCTTTGCCTTTCCATCTACCATTGCTACCATATCTTCTATACGTATGCCAAATTCATTTGGTATATATATCCCTGGTTCAATAGTATATACCATACCATCTTCAATGATAGTATCTGACTTTTGAGAGATATATGGCATCTCATGAATATCTAACCCTACTCCATGACCTGTAGAATGAACATAATACTTACCATATCCTGCTTTTTCTATTATCTCACGTGTTAGAGCATCTACTTCTTTAGCCTTCATTCCACAACGAGCCTTTTTTATGGCATTATCGTGTGCTTTAAGTACCACATCGTAAACTTTTTGTATCTTTTTGCGTTTAAAGAGTTGATGTGTATCAAATGTAAAATAGTTATCGGCTTGAACTGTACGAGTTCTATCTGAACAGTATCGTTTGTATTTAAGTCCTGCATCAACTAAAAGTAAGTCATCTTTTTCCAAAAGTGTTGATGTCGCTGTAGCGTGAGGTTTAGATGCATTTTTATTGATAGCCACTATTGGGTCAAAACTTAATTCATTTTTTCCGAAGTCACTTAAAATTGATTTTGCTTGATAGGTTAATCTATATTCATCTTTACCAAATCCATTTTTCCTAAGCTCTTTAGCCAAATGTTTAAAAGCTTTTGCTCCAAGTTTAGCTGACTTAGATAAAATCTTCAACTCTTCATCAGATTTGACTATACGTTTTTTATGAGATAAATCTAATTCTGAATGAAATATTGTTTTTACATTTTCTCGAATTATATTGAACCCAGCAACACTCCACTCTTTTGGATCAAAAATTATATTTTTAATTTTATGCTTTTTAAGTATCTTAACTACTCTACCATACAAATCATTATCTATTATTACTGTTGCTCCAACTATATGCTCTTTAGCATCAAGAGTATAACGACCATCAGTAATAAAAAATGCCTCTTTGCCTAAACGTATATATATAGCATTATCACAACTATAACCACACTCATAGTAGATAGCATTTTCATTTTTAAGTATATAATTCATAGATGACCTTTGTTATGTAGTTTGATTTATTGGTGTTGCCAAAGAACAACACCATAAGAGTTTGTAGTTTAACTATTGTTCTTGAGCTTTAGCTTGTTGTTCTCTCATCATTTGAACTTCATTTAGTATCTGAGTCATTCCTACCATCGCCAAATGATAACCAAATGGTCCCATTCCTGCGATTTGACCTGCACAAACTGGTGCTGTAAGTGAAGTATGTCTAAACTCTTCTCTTTGATATATATTGCTTAAATGTACTTCAATTGTAGGTATCTGTACTGCTGATATAGCATCACGAATAGCTATAGATGTATGTGTATATGCAGCTGGGTTAATAATGATACCATCAGCATCTCCCATACACTCTTGAACTCTATCAACTATCTCACCCTCTAAGTTAGATTGAAAAAACTCTATTTCAAGACCATTTTGCTCTGCAAATGCTTTCATCTGTGCATGAATATCTTCCAATTTCATTGGACCATAAATATTTTGCTCTCTTACACCAAGCATATTAAGATTTGGACCTTGGATTACTACTATTTTCATTATTATACCTTACATATTATATTTAATATTATTCTATCCAAATAGATTTAAAATCTAGCAAAGATATAAATAATATACCTTACTAAAACCAAATAAGCTGAACAAGGTTTAACACAAGCATAATTATAAATCCAACTTTATATACCATCTTTTCATTACGTTCTATAAATGATATATTTTTATCAAAATATGGTTTTACTTTTGTTGGATTGGTTAGTTCATACTGCATCTCTGAGTAGTTGTGGTATCTTAAGTCTGTATTTGGTTCTAAGGCTCTCAATATAAGTGACTCTAACCATTTTGGTATCTTTGGATTAAGTTTGGTAGGCTCTTTTATCTTCTTATCAAAATTTGGTGTTTGAAAAGGCTCTATCTCTCCAAACGGATAAGTTTGTGTAAGACTTTCATAAAGTGTTACAGCTATGGCATATATCTCTGTTTGTTCATTTATAGGAGCTTGTTTAAAACGCTCAGGAGCCAAATAACTTGGTGTTCCTGCTCTTGTGACAGTTGAGTATGCTTCTGTTATGCTTCCAAAGTCTATCATCTTAAAGACTAGTTTACCTTTACGTTTTGTTACCATTATATTTTCTGGCTTTATATCGGCATGAACTAAATCAAGACGAATTAAAAACTGAGACATCTTAAGTAAAAATAGTGCTAATTCTATGGACATATCAACTGAAAGTGGCTTTTTAGCTGTAAACTCTTTAAGTGTCTGCCCTTCGATAAATGGCATAATATAGTAGCGATGTGTCCGATTTTTAGGGACTACTGCTTTAGGGAAAAAACCTGCTTTTAAACGCTTTGCTGTCCAAACTTCTTTTACAAATAGATCCAGTAAGATCTCATCATCTAAAGCCTCATAGGGTACAAACTTTATAACATACTTCAATCCTCTTTTCTCACAAAGCCAAGTACGATTATTTTGTATAAGTGGCTTTATAAGCTTGTAGCCGTCTATCTCTTCACCCTCAATATAGTTTGGCTTTGTTAGTAGATCAGACTGTTTATAGTGCAATCTAGGATCAAGCTCT
The DNA here is from genome assembly GCA_027045015.1 of Sulfurovum sp. Taxonomy (GTDB): domain Bacteria; phylum Campylobacterota; class Campylobacteria; order Campylobacterales; family Sulfurovaceae; genus Sulfurovum. The sequence goes on along the minus strand of JALUBF010000068.1, from coordinate 8,523 downwards.
TTTATCTCCAATACTACTGCTGTTGTATCATCAGGTAAATTATCGCCTACCTTTTTACTCGCTTTTTTCACCAAATGTGAAGCACTAAGAAGTAAACCTTCTGACAACTCTTCATCACTTAGTTCATTGTAGAGTCCATCTGAACATAAAAGTACTCTATCGCCTGATTGAAGATTGTTCTCAAAATAGTATATAGATACACTATCTTTTAGACCTATAGCATCTGTCAATACATTCTCCATACCCTCTTCATCCATACTATGGTCGTTAGAGAGTTGAACCAATTCACCTTTACGCTGTAGATATATACGACTATCTCCAACATTTGCTCCATATAGTCTATCTCCCTCTATAACAACAAGAGTAAGTGTTGTTACCAACTCCTCTCTCTCATAATCTTCCATAGATTCCATATATAATACACGGTTAATATTTTCAATAAAATGTTTAATAGATTTTTCAATAGACCATGATTTTGGTCTATTTTTAAGAGAGTTAACTAAGAAACCTGCTGTACGCTTGGCTGCTTTTGCTCCATGCATAGCTGACCCTACGCCATCACACACAACAGCTACGGTGATATTTTCCATTACTTTTATTTCAAAAAAGTCATCACCTTTTAACTGTTTACCTTTTGCAAGTGTCAGAGCTGAAGTTTCTATATTTTGTTTTGACATTTGTTTACCTCCACTATATCATTCCACCAGCACTAGCTCCCCAAGTAGTTCTCCATCTAGTTTTAACCATACTTAAACCAAAGATAGCTACAAGCACTACCATAGCAAATATCATAAATCCTACAGAGTAACCATCAAATGCACCTTTTGACCAACCAAGAGTTTTAATAAGAGCTGTACCACCAAGCCCTCCAGCACAACCAACGATACCTGTCATAATACCAATATCTTTACCAAATCTTTGAGGTACTAGTTGAAATACTGCACCATTTGCCATACCAAGACTTGCCATAATCAAAAATAACACTCCAATAGCTACAAAAAATGGTAATTTAACCAAACCTATAAGTGTAACAAGCACTGCTACTGCACCATAAAATAGATATAGTGATTTTATTCCACCTATCTTATCGGCTATATTACCACCAACTGGTCTAAGTACTGCTCCAGCAAAGATAGTTAATGCACCAAAATAACCTGCTATAACTTTAACATTTGGTTCATTAAAAACACTCAATCCAAAAGCTGACATATCTGCTTGATAGGTGTTCATCAAGTAAACTTTCATATATCCTGCAAACCCAACAAAACCACCAAAACTTACTGCATAGAAGAGGTTAAACCACCAAGTATCCTTATCTCCAAGTAGTTTTAAGTAATCTTTTACTTTTTTAGGTCGTGGTGTATAAACCTCTTTTGGTGCATCTTTTGCTAAGAAAAGATATGCCACAAAGACGATGATAGCCATAGTTGCACCTGCACCAAATACAGAGTACCAACCCCAGTACTGTGCAATCTTTGGAGCAAATATAAAGTCAAGTACAACACCAATGTTTCCAGCCCCTGCAATACCTAAAACAACACCTTGAAGTTTCGGTGGGTACCATTGACCAGCTTGAGGAAGTGCAACTGCGAAAGATGCTCCTGCAAATCCGAGTCCTAGTGCGACTACAAGTAAAATGTTATATGTAATTTTGTCACCCATAAAAAAAGCTGTTAAAAGAGAAGCAATAACGATTGCTTGAGAAATAAGTGCTGTCTTTTTTGCACCGATTTTATCAACACTAAATCCAAGAACAATTCTTAAAATAGCCCCTGATAAAATAGGAAGTGAAAGCAAGGTTGCTTTTTGCCCTGCTGTCATAATAAAGCCTGTTTTAGCCAATGCTTCAGCTATCTCTGTTGAAAGTGGCCCAAGCATTGTCCAGACCATAAAACTCATATCAAAATATAAAAACGCCATAAAAAGAGTTGGAAAGTGACCCTCTCCCTTTAATGCTTTAAAATTTGCCATTTATTTCTCCTAGTAAAAATATGGTGTAATTATAATATATATTTAAATTAGTTGAGATTAGTAGTTGATTAATTTTTAATCAATTTAATTGTCTATTTTTTAATCAATTGAATTGTCTTTATTTTGGTGTGCGTAGATAATAATAGCAACAAATACACCACCTTGAATCACACCTAAAATAACCTCTGAAATAACAGCTATCATTGCATTTAGCGTTTGTGGTATCCAGTCTCCTGAACCAAGTGTTGTAAATGTGACAGTTGAAATATACATAGATGTTATAAAACTATGTTCATGGATTTTTTGAAGATTTTGAGGGCTAAACTCTGAATTGAGATGAAAAAGACTAAAGACATCAAAAATAGTAAAAACAACGGCATAGTAAATAATGGTAACAATGGTTACTTCAAAATAAAGAAGTACAACCTGCATAAGGGCTACATTAAAATGGCGTTTTGAACGGCTAAATATGTAAATAGCACTATCGAGTAGAGCAAAACGGGCTATTAGTATATAAAAAATATTTACTATTAAAATTTCATCATGATAAGTTGTAAACAAAGCAAGGTTTTTTGTATGTAAATACCATTCAAAGAGAAGAGGTAATAAAATCATAGGTATAACAAGAAATGCTATATTTATATTTTTAATATAACGCTTATCTCTATGAAAAAATTTCATATATTATTTCCTAAAATAAGTTTTTCAAAGGCTTGTGTAATCTCCTCAGCTTGTACTAATCCCTCTAAAAAGACTTTTCCATTTAAAAAAAAAGTAGGGTCTTTAGTAACACCTTCCTCAACAGCTTTAAGTGTGTCATATTCATAATTAAATGAGACTCGTACAGGAAGATGCTTAATGCTACAACTCAACCTTTTTGAGAATTTTGCAGTACTTACTCTGTTTCCATAAAGAAGACCATGAAAAAGAGTGTACTCTTCATGTTCTGCGTTTAGCACTTCTCCATCATTCATTATGTGACAACTATTATTCATTTTATACCTTATCTCAAAAAATACAATATCTAGCCAATTATGAACTATTTAATGATGATAGCATAACATATTTCCTTGCTAATATCACTTATATCCAGCCATTTATAATTTTAAAATTTTTTAGACTTTTTCTCTTTTACTACAGGCTCTACAAACTCACCCTTAATAAGCCCTGCTTCATGTAAAAACTGTGAAGGTTTATAGTCTATCTTTTTTACTCTGTCAAATTTAGCTAAAGATAGATACAGTTTATCTTTAGCACGAGTTACAGCTACATAAAAGAGCCTTCTTTCTTCCTCTATGCTTGACATCATCTTTCTATTTGGAAAACGTCCATCAACCAAATCTATAACATATACCTCTAAAAACTCTAAACCTTTTGATGCATGTACAGTAAGTAGATTGACCCCCTCCCCTTCACTTAGTTCATTGCCTCCAAGAACCATTGCATTGACAAATCGTCTAAGTTCATTGTATTGACGAGAAAGGTCAAGAAGTAGTCTTGCTTTACGTTGTATGCGTTCCTTTGCTTGAGATTTCTTCTCATCATCAACCTCACCACTCTTTAACCTTCCACGCTGAGTTGCAAGAAGTTCTACTATATTTGTATATAGTTTTGACCTTATAGCACTACTAAGTATTTGTGATGGACTATTTAGACCATTTATATCTCGCATTAGCATATAAAACTCTTTAAAAAAGTTCATACTATCATTAGTAAGTTTAATATGTTTTAGTAGTGGGTGATTATAGAGTTTTGAGTCTAAATCCATATGTCTAAATCGTGCCGAAGAGCCTATCTCCAAATCATCATCAAAAAGTCCTAATTGTACATTTTTATTTGGATTTAGCTTTGGTAAATCGTGTACTTTAGGATAGAGAAGACCTTGCATAAAATCTCCATTGCCAAAGTGCATAAAACATTGAAAAAACTCTTTTGATAAGGCTGAACCTACTCCTCTAGCATACTCAAAGATATGTATAAAGGCCATCATATCTTTAGGATTGACAAGTAAAGATAGTAAATCTAGTAGAAACTTTATCTCTTTTGAGTCAAAAAAGCTGGTTCCTCCTTTTCGTTTACACGGTATGCCATACTCACGCAAAGATGCCTCTACACCATCAGCAGATGAGTTATTGCGAAAAATAACTGCTATATTGTCACTAGGAATATGACTTTTTTTGATATTTCCTGCTATAGATTGATACTGCTCAAATAGGTCATTAAACATCAACAGTCGTGGAGGATGTGCTTTTACAATACGCCCCACCTCAAGCTTCTTAGGATAGATACGTTCATTTCTCTCTATAACTCTATTGGCAAGTGACAGTATGGGGGCAGTTGAACGATAGTTTGTTTTTAAAGTAAATACATTTGCATCAGAGTAGCGTTTTGCATAGGTAGCGATATTTTCAATATTTGCACCATTAAAAGCGTAGATACTCTGGTCATAATCTCCAACACAAAAAAGTGACTCTGGTCTAAGCGTATCTATGAGTGTAGACTGCAAAGTATTGGTATCTTGATACTCATCTACAAGCACCTCTGTAAATGGTATCTTCTTCTCCTGCAAATAGGCATTCATACGTAAAAGTAAGTCATTGAAAGATGCAAAACCATACTCAATTTTCTCTCTTTCAAACTCTTGTGTAATGTCAAGATATATATCCATCAAAAACTCATGCTCTGGGTACTTCTCTAAAAACCAAATATCAAAACTATCAAGAGATGCATTCTGATAGAGTGAGTACTGCTCATACATATATGTAGCAGAAAATGGCTGAATAGTAAGATTCATACGCTCAAAATTACGTTTCTCATAGATACTTCTAAAGAGTGTTTTTAGCTCAGATGGTTGTTTTAGTGCAATATTTGGATATATCTCTTTAAGCCAACGGTATGAGACAGCATGAAAAGTACCAGATACTATCTGATTGACAATATTTGAAGGAAAATATCGTTGAAGTCTAGCTATCATCTCTCCTGCTGCTTTATTTGTAAAAGTAAGAAGAAGTATAGAAGATGGCTCTACCCCAGAGTGTAAAAGATGCCCTATCCTACCTACAATGGTAGAGGTTTTTCCAGTACCAGCCGAGGCGATGATAAGATTATGTCCCAACGGTGCTTTTGCAGCACGAAGTTGTTCATTGTTAAGAGAAGTAAGAGGCAATTATTTGTGACCGAGGATATAGTAAGTGTTTTTATTTTCTACCTGTTTTAGTTTCATCTTATACTTATCTGCCCAATGATTTACCAACTCAGTAAAAGCTGAGAGATTATCTGCTGATATATCTTCATTACACTTTATCTTTAGGTAATTTTCAGAGTTTGACATAGCTATGAAACCCTTCTCCACAGCTAAAGCATCATTGAAAGATAGCAGATGCCCAGAAAATTTCTCAAAACCATCTGTATTGGAGATAATATCATTCATCTGTTTTAGTGTCTGTTCTGTTTTAGTGTAACCAAGCTGTGCCAAAAGTGCTTCAGGTGTAAGTTCTAAATGCATATTTATCCTATATAATTATTTAAAATCAGATTGTATCAAATTTTTGATTAGTGTTATTTTTATTTTAAAACTACTATATATTTAATCCAAACATATCTCTATATGACTCTTCTAAATCTCTCTTATCTCTATAATCTATAGTATCTCCTATAACTACAGTAATTACCTGCTCCAAGTTTTTATCATTTAGAGCATTTGAAAGGGCTATATTGGCATCTGTTTTTATATATATTGGCAAGATAGGAAGTCTGTTTTTAAGTGCAATAATTCTTGAGCCATCTTTAAATGGGATAAGTGCTTTTTCTGTCTTGTTACGAGTCCCTTCAGGAAATATAAATATAGACTCCCCACGCTTTACAGCCTCTTTTGTTTCAGCAAAGAAACTAGACATCTGACTCTTCTCTCTATCTAAAAGTATAGAACCAGCATTACGTACAAATAGACCAAAAAACAGAGAGTTATATAGCTCCTTTTTAGATATCCAATTACCAAATATATCACTATCTCTAATAGCAACTTCTATAATAGGTGGATCTATAATACTTCTATGATTTGCTACTATAAGGTATTGTCCACTTTTAGGTAATTTTTCTATATTTTCAACCTCTATAGTTATATTAAGTGCATCTAGCTGAGATAAAGAGTATTTGTATCTTAAACTCTTTTTTTTCATCAAATCATCTGTTAATCCCAAACGAAAACCAAAACTATTAGTTAAATATAGTCCATATATACCATGTTTTATAGCATTTAAAGTCACAAAAAGCCCTCTTATTTGATACTCCACCACATAAATGAGGTAGATTCTTGTTCCATAACCTAACTGGCTATTTTCAGACAAGCATTTAAAGTCGGGTATATCCTACCTAGACTATATGTTTTGAAAGGAATTGACTACTTGGTTTTCATAGCATTGATTGCGATTCAATGATGGTATTATAGCATATTTTCCAACAGATACCGCTTATATCCACCTCTTTTAAGGGGTGGTTTTACGCTATTACGTGATAAAATATCATACTATAAACTATGAGAAGCAGGAGTATTATAATGGCAAAGAAAAAGACAATATTTGAGTGTCAAGCATGTGGATTTCAATCTCCACGATGGATGGGAAAATGTACCTCTTGTAACGAATGGGAGAGTATGGTAGAACTAACCAACGAACAGATAAAGTTTTTGAAAGAAACATCTAGCAGTAGCTCCTCTAAAGCACTATCAAAAGCAAAGCCTATAACACAGATAGAAGAGGATAACATTACTCGTTTTACATCTGGAAGTAAAGAGTTGGATTTAGTTTTAGGTGGGGGGATAGTTCCTGGCTCACTTACTCTCATTGGTGGAAGTCCAGGGGTTGGTAAATCTACACTTTTACTAAAGATAGCAGGTAATCTTGCACGTGCATCAAAAAAGGTACTGTATGTATCAGGAGAAGAGTCTGCTGGACAGATAAAACTACGTGCAAACCGTCTTGAAGCAAACCACGATAATCTATTTTTACTACCTGAGATAAATCTATCATCTGTTATAGCTGAGATAAATAACAGTAGATATGAGCTAATAGTCATAGACTCTATTCAGACACTATACTCAGATGAGACACCATCTGCTCCTGGTTCTGTCACACAAGTACGTACTATTACTTTTGATTTGATGCGTATAGCAAAAAGTCTGCATATACCTATATTTATCATTGGTCACATCACTAAAGATGGCTCTATAGCAGGTCCTAGAGTACTTGAGCATATGGTAGATACTGTACTATACTTTGAGGGAGATACAAACTCAGAACTTAGACTTCTTAGAGGATTTAAAAACCGTTTTGGAGCTACCAATGAAGTTGGTATATTTGAGATGAATAAAGAGGGTTTAAACGATGCAAAAACTATGGCTGGAAGATTTTTCAATAAAGAGAAACTACAATCTGGCTCAGCCTTAACTGTTATTATGGAAGGGAGTCGTCCTATCATCATAGAGGTACAAGCCCTTGTAAGTGAAGCCTATGGACACCCTAAAAGAAGTTCTACAGGATTTGACAATAACCGTCTTGGTATGCTACTGGCTCTTTTGGAGAAAAAACTTGATTTACCTCTTGGTACTTATGATGTCTTTATCAATATCTCTGGAGGCATAAAGATAAATGAACCATCAGCCGATTTAGCCATCATCGCAGCGATACTTAGTAGCTACAGAGATAGAGAGTTAAGTGCTACAACTCTATTTTTAGGAGAGGTAAGTCTTACAGGTGAGATAAGAGAAATATCTGGACTATCTCAACGTCTAAAAGAGATAGAGACTCAAGGATTTAAAAAAGCAGTTATTCCAAACAAACCAATGGAGCATACAAATATTAAATGTTTTATAGCCGATGAAGTATCTAAAGTAGTTGAATGGATGTAGTGGTATAATACAAGTATGAAAATAGGAACAGATATTACAAAGATTGATAGAATAGAGAAATCCATAGAGAGATTTGGAGAGAAATTTAAAGAGAAATTTCTAAATCCATCAGAGATAGAATTTGCAAAAAAACCAGAGTCTATAGCTGGACTATGGGCATCTAAAGAAGCTATCTCCAAAGCTCTTGGTTGTGGGATATGTGCAGAGTTGTCCTTTCATGATATTATCATAAGTAAGAACTCTCTTGGCGCTCCATCTTTCAAACTAAGTGACTCGGCTAAAGCACGATATGAGATAAAAAGTTCTTCTTTATCCATTAGTCATGATGGTGGCTTTGCCATTGCTGTGGTTGCTATTGAGATATGAATTGAGTTTATTTAAAAGCTATCTACTTACTGATATTGATTAACTTAATTGTTGTATGCTAGTGTAACTCTACTTAAAAATTTATTTTTCTTGATTAACCTAATATTGTTAATTATTTTGATATTATCATTATAAAAAATTAAAATAAGAGTAATAGACTTCTTGCAAAACTTAATTTCCAACACTCATTCCTCTATCAAAATTAATTAACCCACAGATAAGATTTACTCTTAAATTATATCGTTTTCTTCTGTTTCTATATGCTTGTTTAAGTATTTGAA
>JALUBF010000067.1:16385-49307 GCA_027045015.1 Sulfurovum sp. | reverse complement strand
GTAGATGGTGCGGATGAGAGGACTCGAACCTCCACGCCGTAAAGCACCAGATCCTAAGTCTGGCGTGTATACCAATTTCACCACATCCGCATGTGATATTTTATCTAAACAATCTTAAAAAGTGGTACACCCATTAGGATTCGAACCTAAGACCCTCGCCTTAGAAGGGCGATGCTCTATCCAGCTGAGCTATGAGTGCACAAAAAAATAATAAATAACATTTCTAATTTATCAGTGGTACGCCTGAGAGGACTCGAACCTCTAACCCTCAGATCCGAAGTCTGATGCTCTATCCAATTGAGCCACAAGCGCTTCAATCTATAGAATGGTTACTCGATTAATTATTAATTATGGGGTAGGCGACGGGACTCGAACCCGCGACAACGAGTACCACAAACTCGCGCTCTACCAACTGAACTACGCCTACCATAGCTAAAATTATTTATTATTAAATGTTAAATATCTAAATGGTCGGAGTGAAAGGACTCGAACCTTCGACCCCCTGGTCCCAAACCAGGTGCGCTACCAGACTGCGCTACACTCCGTTATACTATTTTGATAAACTATATCTGAAATAGGAGTGCAATTATAATAAAAACTTTGCTATTTGTCAAGAGTTTTATGAAAAAAAAATAAAAAATATGAATTATCCACTCTTTTATGGCTTAATGTGTATAATATTTTATCTATTTTATAAAGGCATAATAATGTTAAATTCAATAAATGAATTTTTAGGGAATATACTCTTTTTTGATATATTATTTGGAAAAGTTGATGGAGTTTCTATCCCTTTTCTTGTAGCTTGGCTATTTTTTGCAGCCATATATTTTACTGTTATAATGGGATTTCCAAATTTACGTTTTTTTAAACATGCTTTTGAGGTAATGCTTGGAAAATGGCAAACAAGAGATGATGTAGGTCTCATTACTCCTTTTCAGTCACTTACTACTGCTTTATCTGCAACTGTTGGTTTAGGAAATATAGCAGGGGTTGCTGTAGCTATTATGATAGGTGGAGCAGGAGCTACATTTTGGATGATAGTTGCTGGTCTTTTAAATATGACTCTAAAGTTTACAGAGGTAACACTATCTTTAAAATATAGAGAAATTCTTCCAGATGGTAGTGTTATGGGTGGAGGTATGCGTTATCTATCTGAAGGTCTTAGAGAGAAAGGATTTACAACTTTAGGAAAATTTTTAGCTATTGTTTTTTCTATATTTATGCTAGGTGGTTCACTCGGTGGGGGAAATGCATTTCAAGTCTCTCAAGCTTTAGGTGCAGTAAAAGCAGAGATACCAATACTTGCAAATGATCCTTGGATATTTGGTCTAGTATTGTCTATTATTACTGGTATGGTTATTATAGGTGGGGTAAAATCTATAGCAAACGTAACAGAGAAGATAGTTCCTCTTATGGTCATTATCTATGTTGGGGCATCACTATATATTCTTATGGTTAATTTTTCTTCTATACCTGATGCATTTATGCTTATATTTAAAGAAGCATTTGCTCCTACTGCTGTAGCTGGAGGAGTAGTTGGTGTTATGGTACAAGGGTTTAAACGTGCTTCATTCTCCTCTGAATCTGGAGTTGGTTCTGCACCTATAGCACATGCACCTGCAAAGGTAAAATACCCTGTACGTCAAGGAATGGTTGCTCTTTATGAGCCATTCATAGATACTGTTATTATCTGTACCATGACAGCATTAGTGCTGGTTATTACAGGTGTTTATAGTGGAGGCACTGATACACTTAATGCTATCATTGAAGCCAAACAAGGAGCTGCACTTACTTCAGCTGCTTATGGTACAGTTATTAGCTGGTTTCCCATAATTTTAACAATCTCTGTAACTCTATTTGCTTTTTCTACAATGATTTCATGGTCATATTATGGTGAGAGAGCATGGGTATATCTTTTTGGTACAAAATCTAGCATCATATTTAAGCTTATATTTCTTGTCGTTATAGTTTTATCATCACTTGTTGAGAAGTTAGGACCACTTGTTGATTTGACAGATTTACTATTTTTATCTATGGCATTACCAAATATCATTGGTCTATATATACTAAAAGATGATGTAAGAAATGCTCTAAAAGAGTACACTAGAAAGTTAAAAGATGGTGCTTTGGAAGAGGAGAGAATAAAATAAGTTTATAGGTTAGGTGGTGGTGCGTTAAAACGCACCTATACCATCTCTACGCCACGTTCACCTTTTGCTAAGGCTCCTATAACATAACCATCTGTATTTGCAAGAACTGCATCTACATCTTCGGGTTCTACAACCCATACCATTCCTACACCCATATTGAAAGCTCTAAACATCTCATCTTCAGCTACATACTGTGACATAAATTCAAAGATAGGTAGAACTCTTATACTATCTTTATTTACAATAGCTCTCATACCTTCAGGTAGAACACGTGGAAGATTTTCTACTATCCCTCCACCTGTAATGTGTGCTAAAGCTTTTACATATTGTTTATTAGCTTTATACTCTTTCACATAAATACGTGTTGGCTCTAAAAGAGTATCTAAAAGGGGTTTTCCCTCAAATTCAGTATCGAGACTCATTCCAAGTTTATTAAAAAAGATTTTTCTTACTAATGAGTATCCATTTGAGTGTACACCTGAACTAGGCATAGCTATAAGTACTTGACCCTCTTTTACATTGGATACTGTATCCATCTCAGAACGTTCTGCTATACCTACTGCAAATCCTGCTAAGTCAAAATCATCTTCAGAGTACATTCCTGGCATTTCAGCAGTCTCTCCACCTACCAATGCACACTCTGAACGTCTACACCCTTCAGCGATACCAGCAACAACATCTTTAGCATTTTTAGGTAGAAGTTTACCTGTTGCATAGTAGTCAAGAAAAAACATTGGAGTACCATTATTGCAGATAAGGTCATTTACACACATCGCAACAAGGTCTATACCAACTGTATCTAATTTACCACTCTCAATAGCTATTTTAAGTTTTGTACCAACACCATCTGTTGCAGATAAGATAACAGGTTCTTTATAGCCAGATGGAAGTGCATAAGCACCTGCAAATGAACCTATCCCACCTATAACATTGCTATCAAAAGTTGATTTTACATCACTTTTTATAGCTTCTACAAATGCGTTACCTGCATCAATATCGACTCCTGCATCTTTATATGAAATATCTGACATCATTTTTCCTTTTATTCTTCACACTTACACGGTGGAAATATTTTTTTGAGTATTATTAATCCTGGACAAAAACCTGTAAATCCTGCTACAAACAGCATAGCCATCATAGCGACAGTTACAAGAAATGCTATCTTAAACAGTCCAGAACCAGCCAATCCAAGGATAAGTCCCAATATCATAGCTTGTATCATTCGTTGTATCCGTTCTGCACACATCATGTTCATTCCTTAAACAAATTATTTGTATTATAACTAAAATTAACTTCTAAGATGTCTTTTTAAATTTTGGTTAAATTCAAGTATAATATTGTATGAATAGTACAAATATAATTATAGTAGGGGCTGGTGCTTCTGGTTTAATCGCATCTATTGGATATGCTAAAACTGGGAAAAATGTTACTCTACTTGAACAAAACAATAAAGTTAGTAAAAAAATTCTTGCTTCAGGTAATGGAAAATGTAATATAACCAATAAGTATATAACTTTAAATCGTTTCCATTCACAAAATCCCGATTTTGTAGAAAAAGTCTTAGATGGATATGATTTTTCTATGGTTAAAAAGTTTTTCACATCTATTGGACTTGAAATTGTAGAGGGAAAAGATGGACAGATGTTTCCTATGTCTTTACAAGCATTATCAGTGGTTGAGATACTTGAATATGAAGCAAAAAATTTAGGTGTAGAGATACTCTGTAGCTGTAAAGTAACTAGCATAGATAAAAAAAGAGATGGGTTTATGTTGGAAACATCACAAGGAGAAAAAGAGTGTGAAAAACTTCTACTTACATCAGGTTCTATCGCATATTCACAACTAGGTGGTTCTAACTCTGGTTATGCCTTTGCTACAAAATTTGGACACTCTCTTATACCTCGTCACCCTGCTCTTGTTCAGTTATGTTCTCAAGAGAGTTGGGTTAAAGAGTGTGCTGGAGTAAAAGTAGCTGGAGTTACAAAACTATATGTAAATGGTGAATACATTACAGAGAAACAAGGTGATATACTTTTTACCAACTATGGGATATCAGGACTTGCCATTCTTGATCTTAGTCGAGAGATAAGTACAAGATTGGCAAATTTTGACTACTGTGAACTTAGCCTTGATCTTATACCAAAACTCAGTAAAGAGAAACTTACAAACCTTCTATTAAAAAGAGTAAAACAAAATAGTGAAAAACCTTTATCTTTATGGCTACAAGGTATCTTAAATAAAAAACTTATATCTATCATTTTGGAGCAATCAAAATGTAAAGTTCGTACAGAAGATGCTCTTAATAGAAAAGAGATAAATAAACTTGTACATACTATTAAAAATCTAAAATTAAGTATTGATGATACAAAAGGATTTAAAGGGGCAGAAGTATCTACAGGAGGGATAGATACTAAAGAGGTAAATCCACATACAATGGAGTCAAGATTAGTACCAAATCTATTCTTTGCTGGAGAGATACTAGATGTTGATGGAGATAGAGGAGGATTTAACCTTCATTGGGCTTGGGTAACAGGTTTAAGAGTAAGTTTACCTCTTCAACTTAAAAATATAAAAAAGTAAAGGTAATATTAGTGGACAAAATCACCGAAATACTTTCTCAGAAGAAGAGACTTCTTACGGAGATTTACTTTGATTTACAACTTCATTTTGAAAAGAAATATGGTAAAGATGCACTTGTTATTATAGAGATAGGTACATTCTTTGAAATATATGAAGTAAACAATAATGAAATGAAAGTAGGTAAAGCAAAGGAGATAGCTGAACTACTCAATATACAACTTACTCGCAAAAATAAAGCTATTTTGGAAAATTCTATCTCTAATCCACTTTTAGCTGGTGTTCCTGCTGTCTCATTAGAACGTTATCTATCACGGCTTATTGATACTAAAAAATACACGATAATTGTTGTTAAACAAAAAGGCAATATGCCAAATATCAAGCGTTATATATCCAATATTATATCTCCTGGGACAAATTTTGAATACCTTAATGAGCCTAATGAAAATAATATTGTCTCACTACTTATAGATGAAAATAATGGTATATACTCTGTAGGATACTCTGCTATAGATGTTAGTACTGGTAAGACTATATGTAATGAAATACACTCTACAAGAGATGATAAAACTTATGCACTAGATGAAGCTTTTAATCTACTTCAAACTTACAATACCTCTGAAGTTATTATTACACTTGATAGTAAAGATATTGACAAAGATTGGCTTACACATTATCTTGAACTTGACTCTTTAAATCATACTACCAATACAAAAAGATTTAAGATATCTTTTCAAAATGAGTTATTTGCTCGTATATTTAGCATAAACTCATTTTTAAGTGCTATTGAGTTTTTAGATCTTGAACGTCACCCATATACAACAGAGTCTTTAACTGTACTGATAGACTTTATTATAGAGCATGATGAAAGTATTATAGATAAGATGAATAGACCTCAATTTCTTGGAAATAATCGTTATATGTATATTGGTAATAATGCTATGGAGCAATTATCTGTTATATCTCGTAATAGTAGTGATATAACTCTTCTTAATCTAATAGATAAGACATCTACTGCTTTTGGTAAACGTCTACTTAAAGAGAGACTACTTAATCCAATATGTGATAAAGAGATACTAGAAAAAAGATATGATCTAACTGAGCTACTTCTACCAAATATTAACTCTTTTGAGACACACTTAAAACAGATTTATGATTTGGAGAGGATTACTAGACGAATAAAACTTCGCAAACTTCACCCTGTTGAGTTAACATATATTAGTATGTCCCTTGAGGCTATATTGAAGCTACTAGATGATGCAAAAGATAGTGGCTTGGATATTGAAGGAAATCTATATGATGAGACAAGTGAGATGTTAAAGATTCTAAAAGATACCTTTAAACTAGATATATGTGCAAGATTTCGCATAGAGCAAATTAGTGATAATCTTTTTAAAGATGGTATATATCCTGCTATTGATACGCTTGTCAAGAGTCAAAAAAAAGATATTGACAAGATGGAATTTGTCTCAAAACATATAGAGAGTTTTTTCGATAAAGATAAACTATTAAACTTGACAAATAAATACACTACAGTAAACTACTTAGAGAGTGAAGGGTATTATATAAATCTTACAAAAAATAGATTTTCACTCATAGAAAAATCTCTCAAAGAGTCATTTGTCACTATTGACAATAGACACCATTTCTTTAAGGATTTTCACTACAAATATCTTAAAAATAATGTCAAGATACAATCTTCTCTTTTTGAAGAGATAACACGCAACTATGAAACTTCACAAGTAAAACTCATCTCTCTTGTAAAGCAACGATATAGAGAGAGTCTTGATTTACTTGAAAATAGATTTTCCCTTCTACTAGATAAACTCATAGTATTTATAGCCAATATTGATGTAGCTATCTCAAATGCAAAATGTTCAAAAAGTATGAATCTTACTCGTCCTATTATAGAAGATGGATTATTTTATGAGGCTATAGGATTACGTCACCCTATCATAGAATCAAATGACGAGCGTGGGATATATGTACCAAATGATATCTATTTAGGTAAAAACTATACTACAAAGCACAATCATATTACACTTAATTCAAGTGATAACAAAGATGTTTTAGGTGTTTTACTATATGGTATTAACTCTTCTGGAAAATCTTCTCTAATGAAGAGTATAGGTCTATCTGTAGTACTTGCTCAGGCTGGTTTCTTTGTACCTGCTATAGAGTTACATTTTGGATTATATGAAAAACTATTTACACGTATCGTCTCAAAAGACAATTTATATAAAGGATTATCAACATTTGCTGTTGAGATGATGGAGCTTAAAAATATATTTAATCGTGCAAATGAACACTCCTTAATCTTGGGTGATGAGATAAGTCAAGGAACTGAAACAAAATCAGCACTTGCTATAGTATCAAGTGCTATTTTAAAACTTATTACACTCAAATCCACTTTTATATTTGCTACACATCTACATCAATTAGGAGATATTCCTCAACTTCAAAAACTGGAAAATCTCATTTTTTTACATCTTGGTATTAAATATAATGAGAAAAATGATTCTCTCATATATAACCGTGTACTTCAACTTGGTATGGGTGATAGTCTATATGGACTTGAATTTGCCAAATCTCTACATATGGATAAAGAGTTCTTGATGATGGCTCAAACTATACGTGAAAACTTAAATAATAATGTGAAAAAGATACAAATAGAAAAAAGAAGTAAATATAATAAAAATTTATATCTAAATAAATGTGCCTTATGTGATGAAGTTGTAGAAGATGTACATCATATAAAAGAGCAACAAAATGCTAATGAAAATGGATACATTGACCATTTTCATAAAAATCATAAGTACAATCTCATACCACTATGTAAAAAACATCACAAAATGGTACATAATGGTAAGATTTTTATATCTGGATTTGTAATGACAAATGAAGGGTTAAAGTTACATTATGAGATTAAGGAGTCTCAATAAGACTCCTTAAAAGTAGATAAATTATCTACTTTTTAAGTGGGGTAACGTACATATTGATATATCTACCCTCTTGTTTTGCTGGAGATTCAAGTTGAGCTATATCTTCTAGCATTGGCCATACACGATTAAGCACATCAACTCCCCATTCTGGGTTTGCCATCTCACGACCTCTTAGGAATACACGTAATTTTACATGTTTTCCTTGACTTAAAAACTCTCTAGCATGTTTTACTTTATATGCTATGTCATTTTCAGCTATCTTACAAGAGAATTTAACCTCTTTTACTTCAATCTTCTTTTGATTCTTACGAGCTTCTTTTTTCTTTTTTTCTAGCTCATATTTGTGTTTTCCATAGTCCATAACCTTAGCAACAGGAGGTTTTGCATCGGGAGATACCAATACAAGATCCAACCCTTTTTCTTCTGCAATATTTAAGGCTTGGGATCTTGAGATGATACCAAATTGCTCACCATCATCACCAAGAACTCTAAGTTCATTTGCTCTGATAGCATCATTCATAATGGTATCGTCAGCCTTTTTTCTACCTCTGTTGTTTCTATCGTTTTGTCTACTCAAATTTTTCCTTCTTGAAGTTGTTTAGTTAATTTTACCATAAATTCATCTTGTGTAAGATTATATTGCTCTTTATTTCGTCTATCACGAATAGCTACTGTTCTATTCGTTACCTCTTCCTCTCCTACAACAACAACATATGGCACTCTTTGCTTCTCGGCATTACGTATGCGTTTGTTTAGGCTATCATTTTTATCATATACCTCTGAATCTATACCCTCTAAAAGTAATGCTTTTTTAAGTTCATAAGCATAATCAGCAAAAGTATCTGAAATAGGTACAAATATAACCTGTGTAGGTGCTAAGAAAAATGGAAACTCTCCAGCATAATGTTCAGTTAAAATACCAATAAAACGTTCAAATGAACCCAAAATAGCACGATGAATCATAACTGGTTGTTTGCGTGTATTATCTTCTGCTACATACTCTACTTCAAAACGTTGAGGCAAGTTAAAGTCAACCTGAATAGTACCACACTGCCATTTACGACCAATGGCATCTGTTATCTTAATGTCAATTTTTGGACCATAAAATGCTCCACCACCCTCATCTATAGTATATGGTAAGTTATTACCCTCTAGTGCATCTTTGAGACCTTGAGTTGCCATATCCCATACAGCATCTTCACCGATGGCTTTTTCTGGTTTAGTTGCGATTTCCATAGTATATTCAAAACCAAATAGTTTCATAACTGAATCTACAAACTCAACTACTTCAAGTACCTCTTGTGCTATCTGCTCTGGCTCACAAAATATATGTGCATCATCTTGTGTAAATTCACGTACACGTAAAAGTCCGTGAAGAACTCCAGATTTTTCATGACGATGAACTACCCCATACTCATAATAACGAAGTGGTAAATCACGGTAAGATTTAGGAGATTGTTTAAATACCTGAATATGTCCTAAACAGTTCATAGGTTTTATGCCATACTCTTGCTCATCAATAGTAGTAAGGTACATATTTTCACCATAACAAGCATAGTGTCCAGATGTTCTCCATAAATCTGCTTTTAATATCTCTGGACCACGAACTGGCTCATATCCACGTGTAAGGTGAGCTTTGTGTAAAATACTCTCTAGTTTATAACGAAGTTTAGCACCCTTTGGCATCCAAAATGGTAATCCTGCTCCTGCTTCTTCATTGAACATAAAGAGTTCCATCTCAGCTCCAAGCTTACGGTGGTCACGTTTTTTTGCCTCTTCCATCATTGTAAGATATGCTTTTAAAGACTCTTTATCTGCAAATGCTATACCATAGATACGAGTAAGCATCTCTGCTTTTTCATCTCCACCAAGATATGCTCCTGCTACACGTGTAAGTTTAAAGTTGTGTAAGAAACGAAGTGCTGGAACATGAGGTCCACGACAAAGATCTTCAAAATCACCTTGCTTATAGATAGATAGCGTATCATCATCTATACGCTCCATAACTTTTAACTTCAAATCATCATTGGCAAACTTATCTTTAGCTTCAGATTTACTTATCTCATACTTTTCTATCTTGTATTTCTTTTTGATAAGCTCTTTCATCTTTTTTTCAATAGCTTTAAGATCACTTTCACCTATTTGCTCATCTACTCTAAAATCATAATAAAATCCCTCATCTACAACAGGACCTACAAAAAATTGTGAATTTGGATATAGCTCTGTAATAGCTTGTGCCATTAAGTGTGCTGTAGAGTGACGGATTATCTCCAATGACTCTTTACTATTATCATATTCAATAGGAGTAGCCGAGCAGTTTTCACCTGCTGTTTGTGTATCTAAAATATTGCCTTGGTCATCAATGTAACCTATTGTATTTTCGCTCAAATGCGTTCCTTTGTATATCACAGCTTACTTTGCCGTGCGTTAAAATAGATATGATTATATCAAAAAGTTAAATAAATATGAATTAATAACTTTTAAGTATCTCTTGGTTATACTTCTTATCCAATATTTTAGATCGCGTAACTCAGTTGGTAGAGTACTTCCTTGACATGGAAGAAGTCGTTGGTTCAAGTCCAATCGTGATCACCACCTACTCTTGACAAACCCAAGCACTCTCTTTACAAAGTTTATCTAAATAACCACTAGCTTCACTCTCTCCTGCTTTTAATGCTTTTTCAAAATTATCATAAGCTTTGAGTTTATCGTGCTTTATCCCATCTCCCCATGCATATAAAATAGCTACATTAAGTGTAGATGGTATATCTTTTAACTCTGCTCCCTTTTTAAAGAGTTCAAATGCTTTAGATATATCTTTTCTAGTACCTTTACCTTCAAGATACAATACACCTAAGTTATTGTATGCCTCTGATATATGAGAATCTATAGCCTTTTCATACCAATGTTTTGCTTTTTTATAATCATGTGATATGATTGAGCCTTTTTTATTATATATACATGCTAAATTGTATTGTGCTTTTGCATTACCACTCTTTGCAGATCTTTCATACCATACTATCGCTTTCTTTATATCTTTTTTTACTCCAAAACCATTAGCATAAATAAGAGCTACATTATATTGTGCTTTTGGATTATTATCTTTTGCAAGTTTATAAAATTTATCTAGGGCTTTTGTATAGGATTTAGCATTAAAATCTTCAACGGCATCATCAAACTCATTTGCAAAAACTGCTGTTAATAACAACAGACATATAAAAATCTTCTTCATAAACTTTCCTTATATTAATGTCTTAGCAACAAAAGTCTTTGTTACTTTACCACCAAATCTATATATACCATTTTCGTAGCTTACGTACAATTCATCTCCACTTTTTGGAAAAACTCTTACTTGCTCTGGTACTCTATTTTCTTTATAATTACGTATAAAAGATGCTACCATTCCTGTACCACAGGCTAAGGTCTCATCTTCTACTCCACGCTCATAAGTACGTACATACATAGTATCGTCTTTAACTGTACAGATATTTACATTACAGTCATATTTATGGCGTAGTCTTCTTGCTTGTTCTATGTCAAACTCATCTATACTATCTCTTATGGCTACAAGATGAGGAACTCCAGAGTCTATAAGCCACCATATCTCACCATCTTCTTCTATATCTTTACGTATAATATCTGGCTCTACCATATCGGAGACAACATAAAGTCCATTGATAGTTGCTCTTATAACTCCAGCACCAGTAAGAAACTCTGATGTACCATCTTTAGAGATACCCTCTTCATGAGCAAAGTGTGCTACAGCTCTTGATGCATTACCACACATATTGGCTATACTACCATCTGAGTTATAAAACTCCCATTCAAAATCATACTCTTTATGAGGAACAAGCACTACTAAACCATCTGCACCAACACCATTTTGTCTATGACATAAAACCTTAGCTAAATTACTTCTATCTTTTTTCTCTTTTGCTACAAACATAACAAAGTCATTTCCATTGGCAGAATATTTTGTTACTGTCATATAAAATCCTTTTCTATCTTATTTTTAGTACGGTAACACTCTTGTTTTAACTCTAAAAGTGTACCACTATTATCTATAATATATGTGGCATCTTGAGATTTTTTTTCTATAGATATCTGCATATCTATACGCAATAATGCTTCATCTTTAGATATATTATCACGATTTTGTAAACGCTTAAGCTCTATATTTTTAGGTATATATACTACTAACGATTTTTCAATAGGGTAACGATTGGTCTCAAAAAAAAGAGGAATATCTACCAAATATGGTTTTTTCAGAGCATCTAACTTTATAGCCTCTTTCTCTATAGTATCGTATATCAGTGGGTGAAGTAATCTTTCTAACTCTTTACGTTTAGATATATTATTAAATACTATTTGTCCAAGTGCTTTTCTATCTACCTTGCCATCAAGAACAACACTTTTACCAAACATTTTAGATATTTTACTATGTTCTATATCTAATATATCATGAGCTATCTTATCAGCATCTATAATATTAAAGCCAAACTCTTTAAATATCTTAGCAACACTACTTTTACCTGTAGCTATGCTACCTGTTAGAGCTATGGCATATTTAAAACTCTTCATTAGATAAAAATTTTACCATTTTATATATGATTTTAATTGTTTTCTATCATAACCATAGATATCATCTCTAAAGTTCAATACTCCATCATAATCTACATATGCAGTTAAATATACTATGTCTATAGATACTTTATTATCGAGTCTAAGGTATGTATTTTTTCTACCTTTTAATACTTGTTTAGAACGAATATAATTTACACTTTTATTAAAAGTAGAAAATGTTTTTAAAAGTTCACGTGGTTGAGAAAGACGAATACATCCATGAGAAAATGCTCTTATATTACGTTTAAACAATCTTTTGTTTGGTGTATCATGCATATATACAGAGTGGCAGTTAGGAAATAGAAATTTTACTTTACCAAGGGCATTTCTGTTGCCAGGGACTTGTGAAAAACGATATGGCATACTTCTACTATATCTATATTTACGCCAATTAACAGATGCCCCACTAATCTTCTTAGCATTTTTACCCCAACCAGTATATATCTCTATACCTTTTCTACTCATAGCAGAAGAATTACGTAAAAGTTTAGGTATCATCTCTTTTTGTATAATACTCTTAGGAACATTCCAACGAGGATTTAGAACTATTGTCTCAACAATATTAGAGAAGATAGGTGTAGGATGTGTTTTTCTACCTATAATAACTCTCATAGTTTGAATTAAGTTACCATTATCTTCAAAAAATAGTGTAAAAGCAGGAATATTTACGATAATATCTCGCTTTAAAATATGTTCATGTAACCATTTAATACGATCTAAATTTAATCTAATTTGTTCTATTCTTTTCTTAATAGGAATATTAAGTGCCTTAATTGTACTTTTATTGATAATCCCATAACTCACAAGACCATGTGATTTTTGAAAACTAATTACTGCATCTTTTAAACACTTACTATATCTTTTTGAACTATTGCTATCACAATCTTTATACTCACCAGATATACGTAATCTTTCACGTAAAATTGGTACAACATTGTAACTCTTTCCAACTCTAAGATTTCTATGAAGTGGAACATATGGCCAACCACCATTTTTTTCTATATTTATATATTTTTCTAAATAACTTTTTAACTCTACATAATGATAGCTTTTAGGTGAAGCTTCATTAAAAAGTTTTTTCAAATCACCTTCTACAGTAGCTTTTTTCAAAATAGACAATGGACTATATTTAGGACAATAAAGTGTCCAACTTTGTTTAGAGATATGCCTTTTAAATTTATTCCATTTAATCCCACCAAATAATCTATAGTCTGCATAACCTTTATATAATTGAGAAAATTTAAACTCCAAATCTACTTTATCTAATAAAGTTCCATCTTCGCTATATACAGATTTAGCTTTAGTTTCTAATCGTATAGCATCGTTATACAATTTTGTATTTTTATCTAATGTTTTACTATTTTTAATAAGATTTAATAACTCTTTAGCCAAACTAGATAAATGATCTTCTTCAATCCATACAGGAGCAAATGATAATTCTTTATATTCTATTTGTAAAAAACTATTTTTAGGTTGATTTTCTGCAGAATTTTTTATTACAGCAGATGAAACATCTATAAAAGATAGCATATCTTGTGCATATATATTTTGTGAAATTAACACAATATAGAGCATACCAAAAGATAAACATAAAGAGAATAGTTTATGTTTTATTGTATTTATCATTCTTCCCTCAATTCATTTGATAATCCAGCATATAAATAATCTGGATTTCTTATTCTATAACCTAACTGGCTATTATTTTATCTATACTATACGATAGATACTTTAGTTGAGATGAGACGGACTCTTCTCTATTTATACAATAAGATTTTTAGATTGTCTTGTTTTTATCATAAATTTACTCTATTGAAAACTATCAAGATTTGATACTCCAGCCCATAAATGAGGTGTATTCTTGTTCCATAACCTAACTGGCTATTTTCAGACAAGCATTTAAAGTCGGGGATATCCTACCTAGACTATATCTTTTGAAAGGAATTGACTACTTGGTTTTCGTAGCATTGATTGCGATTCAATGGTGATATTATAGCATATTTTCCAGCAGATACCACTTATATCCACCCCTTAAAAGAGGTGGTTTTACGCTATTAAGTGATAAAATTTTATCTAAAATCTAGTTAAAAACTGTTTGATAGTTAGAAGCTAATCAAGCTTAATATAACGACGTATTTTTTTAATTATACGAAAGTCTATAGTTCCCTGTATAATTTTATTATGATCATCACGTATAACATCTCCAAAAGGAGAAACAATAGCAGATGATGATGCCATATCTTCATTTGAAGAGTTTGATAAAATCACATAACATTGATTCATAACAGCTAATGCCTCAGAAAGTATCTCTAGTTGTCT
Source organism: Sulfurovum sp. (assembly GCA_027045015.1). GTDB lineage: Bacteria > Campylobacterota > Campylobacteria > Campylobacterales > Sulfurovaceae > Sulfurovum. The sequence goes on along the minus strand of JALUBF010000067.1, from coordinate 34,699 downwards.
CTTTCTAGCTTTTCCCCATTGTGCAGGAATTATAACTACATCAGCACCTTCTATCTGTTTCCATAACTCTTTAAAGCGTAATTCAAAACATATAAGTATTGCATACTTTACACCATCTATTTCAAATGGCTTTATTTTCTTTTTCTTTCCAGCTTGAAGATATATATCTTCATCGCACATCTTAAAGAGTTTTACTTTTTCTTGTCTATGTACTATTTTATGCTTATGGATAACTACTGCTTGATTGACAAATTCATCTCCATCTTTAACGATAATAGTTAAAACAACTATTTGATTATCTACTACTTTTTTTAAAGTTTTTATGGCATTTGCAGAATATTGAGATGCAGTCAATAAATGAGCATAATCATATCCTGTTAAAAAGACTTCAGGAGCTACAATAATATCTTTATCATTATAACTTTTTATATAATTAAGAAGTAACTCAAGATTTTTTTGATATCTAAGATTAGTAGATAGTTGTAAAGATACAACTTCTAATGTTTTAATTTTATTTATCATATGAAAATCCTAAAAATCATCTAAATCCAAACTACCTTTTGAATAATTAGTTACATTTCCCTCAAAGAAGTTTGTCTTTTGGTTATTAAATTGAGAAAAATTATCTACCCATTTTATAGGATTTTCAACATTATAAATCTTTTTCATTCCTACAGCATGTAATCTCTTATCTGCAAGATGTTGAATATACTGCTCTATAATATCATCTGTAAGACCTAGTATCTGACCTTCTGTAATATATTGACCCCATTGACTCTCAAGTTTTACAGCATCTCTAAACATCTGATAGACATCATCTTCAAGCTCTTTTGTAAAAAGTTCTGGACGATCTTTTTTAGTTGAATTAATCATATTTTGAAAAAGAAGTAGATGAGTTACTTCATCTCTTTGTATAAAACGTATCATCTGTGCTGAACCTAACATTTTATCTGAACGAGCAAGAGTATAAATATATGCAAAACCTGAATAGAAGTAGATACCCTCTAAAATCTGATTAGCAAACATAGCTTTTACAATATTTTCATCACTTGGATTAACTGATAGCTCATCATAGACTTTAGCAATAGCATCATTTTTACTCTTTAATCGCATATCTCTTCTCCAAAGAGCATATATCTCTTCAGAATTTGTAGAGATACTATCTACCATTACAGCATAACTTTGAGAGTGTAAAGCCTCTTCAAATGCTTGACGAACCAAAATAAGATTTATCTCTGGAGAAGTTATAAATGGATTTAGATTATCTATAATATTATTGGTCTGTAAAGAATCCATAAATATAAGTTGTGCAAGTACCTTATCGTAAGCTGATTTTTCTGGATCAGTAAGATGTTTATAGTCATTTACATCTCTAGTCATATCTACCTCTTTAGGAAACCAAGTATTGTTTAACATCATCTCCCAAAGATTATATGCCCATTGATATTTTATATCATTTAATTCAAATATCCCTGTAGGATTTCCACCAAATATTTTACGTTCATTAGTTGTCTCATTTGATTGAGGATTATATATTTTTTTACGTTTCATTTAATACCTTACAATCTACAGATAAGAGCAACAGTAATCTGTAATACTTTTCACATTTACCTGAAATTTACTGTTTGAAGGAACGTTAAAAGACTCACCACCTTTAACACTTATCCACTCTGCTGTATCTGGCAACTTAACATCAAGTTCACCTGAAGTTATCTCCATAAGTTCTGCTTTATCTGTACCAAATTCATACTCGCCTACCAACATAAACCCTAAAGTCTTTTTGCTACCATCTTGAAACTTGATAGTACGACTTGTTACTGCTCCGTTAAAATAGCTATTACATTCTAATTCTACTGTTACATTTTCAAATTGTTTCACAATATTTACCTTGTTTTTTATTTTTATAAATTATTTTACTGACAACCAACACACTCTTGACTTCTATCTTCTACATCATTAGTTGACTCTGGTGATTGACTTCTTAGATAGTAAGTTGACTTCAATCCAAACTTCCAAGCATTCATATATATCTCATTTAGGTATCTACCACTTGCTTTATCTAGTGTTATAAAGATGTTTAGTGATTGTCCTTGGTCTATCCATTTTTGACGGATAGCTCCTGCTTTTATGAGTATATTCTGATCAAGGTCATATGCTGGAGTATAGTATTGCCAAGTTTTAGGAGATAACTTAGGAGCAACAACAGGAATAAGTCCAGAGAGGTTCTCTTCAAACCATTTACGTTTATATACTGGTTCAATAGCCTGAGTTGTACCTGTCAAGATAGAGATAGATGAAGTAGGAGCTATGGCCATTAGATAACCATTACGCATACCATCTTTTTGTACCTTATCTCTAAGTGCTTGCCAATTATGTTTATATCCAAATAATCCACCTCTATCAACAAGTTTACAAGCATTCTCATTTGCTTTGTCAATAGGCAATATACCTTTTGACCAATCTGAACCTTCAAATGTTGGATATCTACCCTTTTCCAATGCTAGATTACTTGACTCTTTAATGATATAGTAAGAGAATGATTCCATAACTTCATCTATCTTAAGAAGATGTTCGCTACTACCCCACTCTATCCCAGACTCTGCTAACATCTGAGCTTCACCCATAACACCAAGTCCTATGGCACGACTCTTTTCATTTGTCTTTTTTACTTTTGCAAGAGGATAGAAGTTAAGATCTATAACATTATCAAGCATACGAGTTGCTATGGGTACTACACGCTCTAAATCTTCTTTACTATTTACTTTAGATAGGTTTACAGATGCTAAGTTACAAACTGCTGTATCACCATCAGTTTTCTCTTTATCTACTATCCAAATTTGTTTACCATTTATGCTATCAAGTGCTGTTACTTTTTTTGCTGGTTTTGTTGTACCATTGTCAACTTTAATCATCTCATTTTCATCATGAGCTTCTACACTACCATCTTCAAATGTAAACTGTGTCTTATAGCTATTTGGTGCTGTATTTTGAAAAATCTCTGTACATAAGTTTGTACTTCTAATAACACCTTCATGAGCATTTGGGTTGGCTCTATTTGCTGTATCTTTAAATGTCAAGAATGGATTACCAGTTTCAAAATATGAACGTAATATCTCTTTCCATAAACCCTTAGCAGATACTTTTTCTCTTGTAATATTATCATCTGATTTCTCAAGTTCTACATAACGTTTTTCAAACTCTTCACCATAAAGTGATGCCAATTCAGAGACTTCAAATGGGTCAAAAAGTGTCCACATCTCATCAGCTTCTACCCTAGCCATAAATAGATCATTGAGCCAAATAGCAGGAAAAAGATCATGAGCTCTACGACGCTCTTCACCTGAGTTTTTCTTCAAATCAAGAAAATCACGAATATCTACATGCCAAGGCTCAATATAAACAGCAATAGCTCCTTTACGAGTACCAAGTTGATCAACTGCTATGGCAACATCATTAGCTATCTTAAGAAAAGGTACTATACCACCTGCTGCATTTTTATGCCCATCTATAAAAGAACCCATACCACGAACAAGTGACCAATCCCAACCAATACCACCACCAAATTTACTAAGTAATGCCATCTCTTTATAGGCATCAAAGATACCTTCAATATTGTCAGGAGTTGAACCAATATAACAAGAGCTTAGTTGATGTCTAGGTGTACGTGCATTTGAGAGTGTAGGTGTAGCTGCCATTACCTCAAATTTTGACAATATGTCATAAAATTTCTTTGCCCATGTTTGACAATCAAACTCATTTTGTGCCAAAAACATAGCTACACCCATAAAGAGTTGTTGTGGCAACTCAATAGGTACACCCTTTCTATCTTTTAACAAATATCTATCATAAAGAGTTCTAATACCAAGATATGTAAACTGTAAATCACGATCTGGTTTTATATAATCATTAAGATCATCTAAATCATACTTATCTTTCAATCCAAGAACTATACGACCCTCTTTTTCTCCACGCTCTAAATGCTCACGTAAATGGTTATATCCTGTAAAACCTGTAACTTTATGATATATATCATATATAAAAAGACGAGCCGCTACAAAAGTCCAATCTGGTCTGTCAATATCTATCTTGTCAACTGCTGTCTTGATAAGAGTTGTTTGTATCTCCTCTGAAGTTATCATATCACGAAATTGTAGCTTTGCATCTACCTCAAGTTCACTCTGACTTACACCAGACAATCCCTCTACAGCTTCTGCTGTATATTTCTGTATTTTTGAAACATCTAAAGTCTCTACTCTTCCATTACGTTTGACAACTCTTATCATTTTCCCTAATCCTTATAAGCTTAAAAATTATATTTTCAAGTGCTAAATATTAAAGCGATTTTACTCAAATTTTGCTTGATTTTTTGTTAAATTATAGTATCTATTTTAGCTATTATTTTTATCATTTAAAACGATAATTTAAGCATAATTTTATAAAATAATTTTTGTAGTTATGTAAGTTGTTACAAAGGAGCTTACTTAAAGTAAGTGACTGAGTAAACTCCCTCATAAGTGCTGTGCGATAGAGCTATTTGAAGACTCTATTGAATATAGCATCTACATTTTTAGTATAGTAATCAAAGTTGAAACACTCTCTTATCTGCTCTTCACTCAATGACTCTCTAAGCTCTTCATCAGCAAGAAGATATTGAAGATATAGTGATTCACCATTTTCATTTGTTGATGGTTTTCCATGTTGTATCTCTTCCCATACTTTCATAGCATTACGTTGTACTATACGGTAAGCATCTTCACGACTCACACCTGCTAAAGGAAGTTCAAGAAGTACGCGTTGAGAAAATACAAGTCCACCTGTGAGGTTAAGGTTTTTCATCATATTTTCAGGCATAACTGTAAGATTTGCTATAACAGAGTTCATACGATGCATCATAAAATCTGTTGTGATAAATGCATCAGGCAACCAAAAACGCTCTGTAGATGAGTGAGATATATCACGCTCATGCCATAATGCTACATTCTCCATAGCAGGATTTGCATAAGCTCTTATCATACGTGCAAGACCTGTTATATTTTCTGTAAGTATAGGATTTCTCTTATGTGGCATAGCAGAACTTCCTTTTTGCCCTTTTGCAAAATACTCTTCAGCTTCATAAACTTCTGTTCTTTGTAGATGTCTTACTTGTACAGCAAACTTCTCAATAGACGAAGCCATTGTTGCAAGAGCAGTTGCCAATCTTGCATATCTATCACGTTGAACTACTTGGTTTGAACAAGGTTCAGGTTTTAAACCCAACTCTTCCATAGCATACTCTTCAAGCTCAAGAGGTGCATGAGCGAAGTTACCCATAGCACCAGATATTTGACCTACTGATATAACTTCCATAGTCTGCTCTAAATTTGTCAAGTGACGTGACATCTCATCATACCAAACAGCAAGAGTAAGACCAAAAGTGATAGGCTCACCGTGAATACCATGAGAACGTCCTACCATCAAAGTCATTTTATGCTCATACGCTCTTTTTTTGATAGACTCCATAAGCATTTTTACATCAGCAATAATAATCTCTAAAGATGCTTTCATTTGTAAAGCAACACCAGTATCAACAGCATCAGAAGATGTCATACCGTAGTGAAACCATCTTGACTCTTCACCTAAACTCTCTGAAACAGATGTATTAAAAGCTATAAGATCGTGCTTTGTAATAGCCTCTATCTCCTCTATACGTTCTACTGAAAAAGAGGCATTTTTAACAATCTTATCTGCATCTTCTTGAGGAATTTTACCAAGTTTTGCCCAAGCTTTTACTGCTGCTTTCTCCACTTCCAACCATGCTGAATATCTTGCATATTGTGTCCAGTGTTGTTTCATCTCTTCTCTAGCATATCTTTCTACCATTATATATCCTGTATATCTGTAATTTATGCTAAAATTCTACCCTAAAAGCAGTTATAAAGAGGTGAGAAGCGTATGCCATTTGTAAAAGAAAAATTTTATATAGAAGAAGAAACCATAGCATTTTTATATGTTATGAAAACATTAAACTATACACAGGGTCAAGCTCAAAGACACATAGCAAAAGGACGGCTTATCATAAATGGTGAGTCTATGACATATACAGGGGCTAAGATAAAAGGTAATGTAGAGATGGTGTTTTTTCGTCCTAAAGGCAAAGGTGTACGCCCTACATTTCAAAATAATGACTTTATGGTTTTTGAAAAACCTTCAGGAGTATTGGTACACCCAAATACTATGGCAACACCCTACTCTATGCTAGATGAAGTACGAGATATAGCTGGAGACAATGCAAATGCAACTCATCGCATAGATATGGAAACTTCTGGTCTTCTTCTTGCATCTAAACATAAAAAAGCAGAACATTATCTAAAAAGTTCATTTGAAAACCGTACTATTCAAAAGTCATATTTGGCATGGGTAGATGGTAAACTTACAGAAGCTTTTAGCTCTTTTGAGCGTATAAAAGTAAATAAAGATGGCTACGATAAAACAAAACATAAAGTACTCATATCAGAAGATGGGAAAACTGCACATACAGACTTTATACCTTTAGAATATGATAAAGATATAGATGCTACTCTTATAGTTTGTTACCCACATACAGGAAGACTCCATCAGATAAGAGTACATCTGTTTCACGTGAAACATCCCATCTTAGGTGATCCTATATATGGAGCATCTTTCAAAGCTAGTGATGCATACTTAGATATGATACAAAGTGATGAAGATAGACTCATACAACACGGAGCCCCACGCTTAATGTTACATGCACAGAGTCTTGAATTTATATATGGTAGTAAATTTTATATTGAGAGTAAAGAGGATTTTATATCGCAAAAATCATTGATATACCCTCCAAATAAAAGAGTTTTTAATAAAGTATAACTTTATTAATTCATCTCTTTTATTAACCAACCAAGACCAACAATAACTACGAACATAATAAGTCCATATAATGAAATATCTACATAACTCATCTAATACCTCCTTCTTCTAATTCTTGTTCTCTTAACTGCCCACAAGCAGCAGATATATCTATGCCTTTAGATTCACGTATAGTACAATGTAAACCACGTTTTGTTAAGTAGTCTTGAAACTTATGCATATCTGTTTCACTTGGTCTTTTAAATTCAGTGCCACCATATGGGTTGAAGTAAATTAAGTTTACTTTTGCTTTTATGCCATCTAGTAGTGAAAGTAGTTTTTTTGCTGCACTTATGTCATCATTTACATCTTTAATGACAAGATACTCAAACATTACCCTTTTTCTATCGTTGACAGGAAAGTTTTTAACTGCTGTTATGATAGATGCTATGTTATACGCTTTGTTAATAGGCATTAGTCTCTGTCTTAACTCATCATCAACTGCGTGTAAAGAGATAGCAAGATTAATCCCCAATTCCATCTTCCCAAGTCTCTCTATCTTTGATGAGAGTCCTGAAGTTGATATAGTTTGTCTATGTGTTGCTATCGCCATACCCTCTTCATCTGCAAAAATCTTTACAGACTTGACAACTTCATCTAGGTTGTCAAGTGGTTCACCCATACCCATATAGACAAGATTTACACGACGATTGGCAGCTATGTTATTATCTCTTTTTATAAGACGTACCTGCTCTACTATCTCACCAGAAGTTAAGTTACGCATAAATCCACCCTTTGCTGTCAAGCAAAATGCACACCCTACTTTACAACCTACTTGAGATGAGATACATACAGTATAGCGTTCTTGATGTTTAAGAGTTCCATCTTTGTGATACTCTTTATCTCTCATTAGTAGTAGTACTGCCTCTACGGTATGTCCATCATGCAATTCATAAAGATATTTACGACTTCCATCTTTTGAATTTTGAACAGTTAACTGTTTTAAAGGGGAGAGCGTATACTCTTCATTGAGTTTCTCCCTCATATCTTTTGGAAGATTTTTCATATCATCAAAAGATGTTGCATATTTATGATAAATCCAATTATAAATCTGCTTAGCTCTAAATGCTGGTTTGATGCTGTTTGCCAACTCTTCTTTTGTTAAATCTTGTATTATTTTTTTCATAACTTCTCTTATTTTCTTTTTATATAGGCTGTCAATCTTCTCATCGCCTCTTTATGATTATCTACAAAATCCCTATGTGCATTTTTATTACAATAGTTTGTTACTATAAATGCTCCTGCTACAGGAATGTTAAACTCTTGTGCTACCTTTATTACTGAAAAATACTCCATATTTTCTAAATGTATATTTTTACTTAGATAATATTTTGATAGCACCTCATCTGTTGTAATGTAGTTAGAAGAGTTAATAACTGTTTCATGTGAAACTTTATCGGATGTTGAAATCATATTATCTAATGGAGTATAAGCATTAGCATTAAAAAAACTATTTTCAATATTGCAAGCTGTTCTTGACTCAACTATATCAAATATCTTCTTTTCACCATAACTTCCTGCTGTTCCTACAAAAAACAAAAACTCGGGTTTTTGCTTGATACATATTTTAGTTAGATTAATAGCCACATCAATTAGCCCAATACCTATGGGTACTGCAAAGTCAAATTGTTCTGATTTTCCTGCACATATAAACATAGTATCTCTTAGAGCCTTACTGGGATATTTTGATTATGAAGATACTCTTTTAACTCTAATATGTCAATCTCTTTAAAGTGAAAGATAGAGGCTGCTAGTGCTGCATCTGCATTACCTAAAGTAAATGCTTCTTCTATATGCTTCATAGTTCCTGCCCCACCACTTGCTATAACTGGAATATTTACAAGTTGTGATATTTTGTTATTTAATCTATTGTCAAATCCTGCTTTTGTTCCATCTGCGTCCATAGAGGTAACAAGTAATTCACCAGCTCCTCTATGGTATGCCTCTTTTGCCCACTCCAATGCATCAATACCAGTATCATTGCGTCCACCATGAGTAAAGATATTCCATCTATTATCATCTACTCTCTTTGCATCTATCGCTACCACAATACATTGAGAGCCAAAACGTTTTGCACCCTCTTCTATAAATGATGGTCTTTTGATAGCTGCTGAGTTTATACTCACTTTATCACATCCGACATTTAGAAGGTTATAGATATCAGAAAGTTCACGAATACCTCCACCAACAGTAAGAGGGATAAATACCTCTTTAGCTACCTTTTTAACCACATCTACTATGGTGTCACGACCTTCATGACTTGCTCCAATGTCAAGAAAGGTAATCTCATCTGCCCCCTCTTCATTGTAGCGACGTGCTACTTCTACAGGGTCTCCTGCATCACGTAAACCTACAAAGTTTACACCCTTTACTACACGTCCATTATTTACATCAAGGCATGGTATGATACGTTTTGCAAAATAATCCATCTAAGTATCTCTTTTCTTTTTAAATTATGGTAAAATTATACAAAAATAATCTATTGCGAATGGTTAATATAGATTATAAAGGAATATTATAGTATGATTATTGAGAATTTAGCCGAATTTGCATCTAAAAAATTTGGTCAAAACTTTTTGAAAGATAATAGTGTTCTTCATAAAATCATCCAAGCGATGCCCAACGACAATTTAAAAGTTGCAGAGATTGGACCTGGCTTAGGTGATTTAACCAAAGAGCTTGTAAAAGTTCGAAATGTCACAGCATTTGAGGTTGATAAAAGATTATGTGAGCATCTTAAAAATGAATTTGAAACACCTATCCACGAAGGTAGTTTTGAGTTGCGTTGTGGAGATGTGCTTGAGCGTTGGGAGTCAGATAACTTACTAGATGAACCTTATCATCTAGTAGCTAATCTACCCTATTATATTGCGACCAATATCATATTAAAAGCATTTAAAGATGAACATTGCCAATCTATTTTGGTAATGGTTCAAAAAGAAGTTGCAGTTAAATTCTCTGCAAAACCTTTACAAAAAGAGTTTTCATCTCTTAGTGTATTGGCTCAGAGTGTAGGAGTGGCAACACTATGTTTCGAAGTTCCATCAGAAGCATTTGTACCACCACCAAATGTAACTTCTGCCATACTTTTAATAGAAAAAAACCAGTCACAAAATGACGAGAAGTTTGAAAGATTTTTAAAAATTGCTTTTTCGCAACCAAGAAAAAAACTCTCAAAAAATCTAACTTCAGCTTTTTCAAAAGATATTGTTAATGCACTTTTTTCAAAACTGGAGTTAGACTCCAATCTTCGACCTCATGAAGCTGAGACATCTCTTTATCATCATATATATAATGAATTAAAGGATAAACTAGATGACAAACAACAATCAAAACAACGAAAAATCTCAAAATCAAGGGCAAAAAACAGCCACCAATAGTAATACCACTAGAGAGAGAAGACCAAATCCACATAGACAAAATCAAAATAGAAAACCAAACCCAAATCGTAAAACTACACAAAAAGATGTAAATGGTAACGTACAAGAACGTCCTATAGCAAATGGTAATAAAAAACCAAATCCAAATCAAAACAAAAACAGAAATAACCAAAACAAAAAACCAAACCACAATAAACCAGCAAATAAACCAAACCCTAACCAAAATCGTAATGGTGGCAACAAAAACCGTAATAAACGTAAAAATGTAACTACTGTAAATGATACTATGAGAAAATATCTTGAGATAAATGAACGTATCAAAGATGAGACTATGAATCCTTGGAAACAGATAGATCTAGCTTCAAAAGGTAAGATTAGATTTACTCCTCTTGGTGGACTTGGTGAAATTGGTGGGAATATGGCTGTTTTAGAGACAGAAAATACAGCTATTATCATAGATGTTGGTATGAGTTTTCCAGATGAGACTATGCATGGGGTAGATATATTAGTTCCTGACTTCTCTTACTTGCATACACTTAAAAAAGAGAAGAAAGAGGTATTTGTAGTAATTACTCATGGTCACGAAGACCACATTGGTGCGATGCCATACCTCTTTAAAGAGCTTCAATTTCCAGTTTATGCAACACCACTTGCACTAGCTATGATAGAGAATAAATTTAATGAACATGGGTTATCTGCACATACAAAATACTTTAGATATGTAACAATGAGAAAACAGCATCAATTAGGTGATATGAAGATAGAGTGGATGCACAATACTCACTCTATCATTGATGCTTGTTCACTTGCCATAGAGACACCAGCTGGAACCATAATACATACAGCTGACTTCAAGATAGACCATACTCCTGTAGATGATTACACTATGGATTTACAACGTTTAGCATACTATGGTTCAAAAGGTGTTTTATGTCTATTTTCTGACTCAACAAACTCTCACAATCCAGGGTTTACAAAGTCTGAAAAGGTAGTAGGAAAAACTTTTGATGCTCTCTTTGAACTTGCAAAAGGAAGAGTTATTATGTCAACATTTTCATCAAATGTTCACCGTATATTCCAAGCTATGCAAAGAGGTGTTAAACATGGTAGAAAGATATGTGTTATCGGACGTTCTATGGAGAGAAATGTGGAGACCAATCGTGCTTTAGGATTTGTAGACATTGAGGATAAGCACTTTATAGAGGTTCATGAAGTTCCTAAATATGCTGATCATGAAGTACTTATAGTTACTACTGGTTCTCAAGGTGAAACTATGGCAGCACTTAACCGTATGGCAACAGATGAACATAGACATATCAAACTAAAACCTTCAGATACTGTTATCATATCTGCATCTGCTATCCCTGGGAATGAAGCTTCAGTATCTGGACTTATGAACAAACTTATGAAAGCTGGTTGTACAGTACGATATAAAGAGTTTGGAGATATTCACGTATCTGGTCACGCAGCTCAAGAGGAGCAGAAACTTATACTTAGACTTATCCAGCCTAAATTTTTCCTACCTGTACATGGTGAGTACAATCACATCTCAAAACATGCAAAAACAGCTGTAGAGTGTGGAGTAGATGAGAGAAATATCCTTCTTATGAGCGATGGTGACCAAGTTGAGATAACACCAAAATACCTTAAAAAGGTAAAAACTGTTAAAACAGGTAAAACATATATTGATAACCAAAACAATATGACCATAGAAAACGATGTAGTACTAGATAGACAAAAACTTGCTGAAGATGGTATAGTAAATGTTGTTGCTCAAATTTCACAAAGTAATCAAAAAGTACTGGGAAAACCAATTATCTCTACTTATGGGCTAGTATCGGACAAAGAGAGTAGAAAGTTCCAAAAAGAGATTGAAGTTATGATAGAGACACTTCTACTCAATATGAAACCTGAATCTCTTAAAAATCATAAAGATATAGAGAATGAGATACGTAACAGCATAAGAAAGCATGTAGTTCGTACCAAAAAGAGATACCCTCTTATTATCCCTACTATCTTTATTGTATAATTATCAAAATAGACAAAGGTAGCTTTATGAATCTAATAGAAATCGCAAAAGAGACACTTGAGATAGAGTCTAATGCACTTCTAGAAGCATCAAAAAGATTAAATCAAACTTTTCTTGATGCTATAGAGATTATTGTCAATACAAAAGGTAAACTTATCATTACAGGTGTTGGCAAATCTGGCTTAGTGGGAACAAAGATAGCTGCTACTTTTGCAAGTACAGGTACATCAAGCTTCTTTTTACACCCTACCGAGGCACTTCATGGTGATTTGGGTATGATAGGAGAAGGTGATACTATACTTGCTATAAGTTCAAGTGGGGAGAGTGAAGAGCTAATAAAGATACTTCCACATATAAAACGGTTTAATATTCCTCTAATTGGGCTAACAGGAGATGCTAACTCATCTTTAGGAGTAGCTTCAGATACTATACTTGATATATCTGTAGAGAAAGAGGCTTGTCCTCTTGGTATAGCACCAACCTCTTCTACTACTCTTACTATGGCTATGGGTGATGCTCTTGCTATTGCTTTGATGAAAAAGAGAAAATTTAAAAAAGAGGATTTTGCCTCTTTTCACCCAGGTGGCAGTTTAGGTAAGAGACTATTTGTTAAAGTAAAAGACCTTATGCGAACTAAAGATTTACCCATCATTAAAACCAATACTACTCTAAAAGATGCTATTGTTGTTATGAGTCAAGGGAAACTTGGAAATGTGCTAATTGTTGATGATACCAATAGATTTGTAGCACTACTAAGCGATGGTGACCTAAGACGTGCTTTGATGAATGAGAACTTTAAGCTAGAAGATTGTGCCATAGAGTATGCTAACCATAATCCTAAAATAGATAACAATACAGAACTTCTTGCCTACGAGGCATTAGAGATTATTGAGTCTAAAAAGATTCAACTTCTACCAATAGTAACTGATGATAGACATATCATTGGAGTACTACATATACATGACTTAATAAATGCAGGAATAAAATCTAAATGAGACTAAACAAATATATAGCACACAATACAAAATATTCACGACGTGAGGCTGATGCACTCATAGAATCTGGAGAAGTAACACTTGACAAAAAACCTCTTAAAGAGTTTGGATATGAAGTTCAAGAAGATGATCGTATCTTTGTCAAAGGTAGAGCCGTTAAGGTAACATCGGAACTAACTATAATTGTCTACAATAAACCTAAAGGTGTACTTGTTACAAAGAAAGATGATAGAGGACGTGCAACAATCTACCATAAATTACCTGGTAAATATAGACACTTTACTCCTGTAGGTAGACTAGACTATGCATCAGAGGGTCTTCTACTTTTAACAGATGATGTAGAGGTGGCAACTGCACTTATGGAGAGTGGACTAGATAGAACCTACAATATCAAGATAGACAAACCTTTTACTACTGAAATGATGAATGCTATGAAAGAGGGATTGGTATTGGACGATGCAAGAGCAGGAGCTCATGAGAAATCTAAAATCTACTCTATGGAGTTTGCTCCTTTTGCACATTTTGAACTTAGAGGTGAAGGTAAAAACTTTACTAAACTTCGTGTTACTATTACAGAAGGTAAAAACAGAGAACTTAGACGTTTTTTTGCACACTTTGATGCTAAAGTACTTGATCTAAAACGTGTTGCATTTGGAGGAATAGAGCTTAATAATCTTCCAGAGAATAAAACAAGATACTTCACACGTAGAGAGTATGATGATGTACATAAATTTATGAAACGATGGCGTACAAATAAAATAGCTAATGCAAAAAATGCGATAAATGCAAAAAAACAAGAAGAAGAAAATAAGAGAAATAGAGAAAAAACAAAAAAGTATAAATATAAAGATTAATTATGTTAAATCTTGCACTTAAATATCGTCCTAAAAATCTCAATGAGATTATAGGGCAAAGTCACCTACTTGGTAAAGATGCTATCTTGCGTAAACTCATAGAAAACAATAAACTTTCACATATATTCTTTTATGGTTCTACTGGTTGTGGTAAGACTACACTAGCAAGAGTTATAGCCTCTACACTTCAATACCCATTTTATGAAATGAATGCAACTACACTAAAGATAGAAGATCTACGTAAGATATTTAAAGAGTATGCAAATGCTCTCATAAAACCTCTTATATTTATAGATGAGATACATAGACTTAGTAAAAACCAACAAGAGGTTCTGCTACCATTTATGGAGAACTACTCTGCTATTATCATGGGTGCTTCAACAGAAAATCCATACTACTCACTAACCTCTGCCATACGTTCGCGTTCACATACTTTTGAACTTAAAAGTATCTCTTTAAAAGATATGAGTATATACCTAGATAAGATACTATATAAAGAGAAGATAAGCATAGAAGATAAGGCAAAAGAGTATCTTGTTTCATCTTCAGCTGGAGATGTTAGGGCTATGCTAAATCTATTGGAGACTGCATCTAATATATCTACTACCATAACATACAAAATGATCAAAGAGATACGCCCTCACAGTATGCAAGCAGGTAGCAGTGAGAGTGAAAGTCACTATGAGCTTACATCTGCTATGATAAAAAGCATAAGAGGTTCAGATATAGATGCTAGTATCTATTATCTTGCTAGACTTATTGATGGTGGTGAACCTGCTGAATTTATAGCTAGACGGTTATCTATATTGTCTAGTGAAGATATAGGTAACGCTAACCCCAATGCTATAAACTTAGCCTCATCTACACTAAATATAGTAAAACATACAGGATACCCTGAAGCTAGAATAAGCCTATCTCAACTAGTAATATATCTAGCTTCATCTCCAAAATCAAATAGTGCCTATATGGCTATAAATTTAGCACTAAAAAGCATTGAAGATGGTGAGATATACCCTATTCCAAATCATATAAAAACTCATGCAAAAGAGTATCTATATCCTCACAACTATAATGGCTGGGTTAAACAATCTTATATATCTAAACCTATGAACTTTTACAAAACAAAACAGATAGGATTTGAAAAACAACTTTTTCAATGGCATGAGAAAATAACACATATCAACCACAATTCTGTGCTATAATATAATCATAAATTTAACTTAGAGGATAATATAATGCATTTAAAAAAGAGTTTAATAACTTCATCACTAGCTGTACTTATGCTAACTGGATGTTATCAACAACCAGGACTTATAGCTGACAATAATTATGATCGTACAAAAAGTGGTGCCTTAATAGGTGCTTTAACTGGTGCTTTAATAGGTTACAATACAAAAGGTCACCACAAAGGAGAAAGAGCCTTAATAGGTGGTTTACTCGGTGGTGCTGCTGGTAGTGCTATTGGTTACAGTCTTGATAAACAAGCAAATGAGATAGCAGATGCTCTTGGAACTGGTGTAAATAATGATCCATTAGCTGCACTTGATCCAAATAGAAGTATCATTGTTTCAAAACATCCAAACTATGTAAAAATTATGTTTAGAGATCGTATGATGTTTGCTACAAATGCATCAACATTACAAGCAAATGCAAGAAATAAAGTACAAAAAATAAGACAGCTACTTACAAGATACCCTCAAACAGTGGTAGAAGTAGCAGGATTTACAGACAACAGTGGTAGTTATGATTACAATCTTCAATTATCAAAAAGAAGAGCTGACTCAGTTGCTAATATATTGACAGTAAATCAAAGACCTATCACAAGAGGATGTTCTTATCAAAAAGCTTTAGTACCAAACAATACAGAAAGCAATAAAGCATTAAATAGACGTGTTGAAATATATCTATATCCAAATCAAAATAGTTTGACTGACCCTTGTCGTTAACTATTTAAGAGTGCTAAGCTCACGCTTAGCTTCTTCATCATCAATAAGACCAGCTATAAATTTACTTTCTACATTATTAACTTTTTTAATCAATTTCTCACGTATTATTTTTCCTCTTAATCTATCTTTTATATAATTTTTCATCTCCTCAAAATCAGGAAATAAATTTAAAAATTCCCCCTTAAGAACAGAATTATTCCATGCACCAACCTGTATAGCACTACTAGTATCAGTTAAATCTAAAATATGTTCACCTATACTATCTAATTTATTGTATTTATCATATTGATGTTGAGCTTTATAATCATCATTAATATAAGTGTCATCATTTTTTTGGATATTCCCAATAAAATGAATAACAAGATATATAATTCCTAATCCACTAACAATAAGCATAAATATATTTTTACCCATAAAAACATCCTAATTAATATAAATTCTTATAAGATTATACAATATTTTTTAAATATTAGTTTTAAATATATAAAACAAATAATATATCTTTGATAGATAAATTTAGAATAATTTGGTATAATGATTTCCCATTTTATACCAATAAATATTTTATGAAGTATAAAAAATTCTATATGGAGTAAGCATATGCCAAAAATGAAAAGTGTAAAAGGCGCTGTTAAGCGTTTTAAAGTTAAAAAAAGTGGCAAAATCAAAAGAGGAACTGCGTACAGAAGTCACATTCTTACTAAAGTTGATGGTAAACATCACAGAAGTATGAGAAGTGCTAAACACGTTGATTCTGTTGATGCTAAAAACATTAAAGAGATGATTAACTAGTTAATCTAGTTTCATTTAAAAGCAATAATCCCCCGATTAGGGGCAAGTTTAAGCAGAGAGAATGCTTAACACCGATTCTTAAAGAGATAAGGTAAAGGATAACCATGAGAGTAAAAACTGGTATAGTTAGACATAGACGTCATAAAAAATTATTAAAACAAGCTAGAGGATTCTACAGTGGTAGAAGAAAACACTTCAGAAAAGCTAAAGAGCAACTTGAACGTTCATTAGTATATGCTTACAGAGATAGAAGACAAAAAAAGAGAGATTTCAGAAGATTGTGGATTACACGTATTAACGCGGCTACAAGACTAAATGGAATGAACTACTCAACATTTATGCATGGTTTAAAAGTTGCAAATATTGAACTTGACAGAAAAGTTCTTGCTGATATGGCTATGAATGCTCCTGAAGCATTTACAAAAGTAGCTGATGCGTCTAAAGCAGCACTTGCAAAATAATTAACTTTTAGTTATTTATTTTATGAGGAGTTTTTACTCCTCATATTAAATTAGAACTATCTTCTCTACCATCATTTGTAAAGATACATTTCCTCTAAAACGATTTTCATTCACAGTATATATCACATCAACACTACTACCAATCTCATAACTTTCACGTGTTTTAAACTGTACTCCTGCCATAGTTATGCCATCTTGTAGAAAAGTAAATCGTAAATGTTCAGCTTCTTTTCCCATAGTATCTGCTTGTAATATCTTTACATTTTTACTTAAAAATTTAGGTGTAGGATTGCCCTGTCCATATGGTTGATACTTCTGTATAAGTTGTGTAAGTTCAAAAGATATATCTTTAAAGTTTAACTCTCCTACTATATCTGGATCTAATTCATCTTTTAAGTAGTTACCTTGTGCATAATTTATCTGTAACTCTTTTTTAAAGGATTTTAAGCTATCAATATGCAAAGACAAGCCAATGGCTGCATGATGCCCTCCAAACTTCTCTAAATGGCTCCTAGAGGCATTAGTAATGGCAAATAGATTGCAAGAACCAAAACTTCTTCCACTACCTTTTAGTATGCCTTCTCCATTATTGCTTAAAACTATACATGGTTTCTCATAATGGCGTGCAACTCTAGCTGCTACTATACCAACTACTCCTTCATGCCACTCTTCACCCTCTACGACTATAACTTCATCATTTTGATCTACTTGAGCTAATGCTCTATTGGTTATCTCTTGTTCTATAGCTTTACGGGAGTTATTGAAATCTATTAGTCTTGATAATCTTACTCTTGCATCATAGATATTTGATGAGGCTAAAAACTCTACAGAGTATTTGGCATCGTCCATACGTCCTGCAGAGTTCAGAAGTGGTGCTAAAAAAAAGCCTATATCTTCAGCATTTAGTGCCTCTTTTTGACTATGTTCTAAAAAAGCTCTAATCGCTGGTCTTGT
>JALUBF010000067.1:8007-16285 GCA_027045015.1 Sulfurovum sp. | reverse complement strand
TTTCTAATGATTGAAGGCTTAATGGCTTAACCATTAGACCTCTATATCTTTATGTTTTTGTGCTGCATCTACAAATGCTAAGATAGATGGATTGGCATTTTGTAATCTTGATGTAAATTCTGGGTGAAACTGTACCCCTAAAAACCATGGGTGATCTTTTACCTCTACAGCCTCTATAAGTCCATGTGATTCACCCGTAATATCCATACCATTTGATTCAAATTCTGCTCTATATTTAGGATTGGCTTCATAACGATGTCTATGACGTTCAAAAATCATTGGTGCATCATATGCATTACGCAAATTAGAACCCTCTTTTGTTTCACACTCATACTCACCAAGTCTTAGTGTCCCACCCATAGCAGTAGTTGCAGTACGTATCTGTTTTGCTCCAGATGCGTCCATAAACTCATCTATGAGGTATATTATAGGGTTTGATGTATTTTCATTGAACTCTACAGAGTTTGCATCTTCAAGTTTGAGTACATTTCTAGCAAACTCTACCATAGCAAGTTGCATACCAAGACATATACCAAGGAATGGTATTTTATTTTCTCTAGCATACTGAATAGAAGCTATTTTTCCCTCTACTCCACGTTCACCAAAACCACCAGCTACCAAAATACCATCACAATTATTTAAATATTTCTCTGCTCCATCATCTTCAACTTTTTCTGAATCAACCCATTTGATATTTACTCTAGTATCAAGATGAGCTCCACAATGAATAAGTGCTTCCGTTAATGACTTATATGACTCTTTTAGATCTAAATATTTACCAACAAAGGCTATTTTCATCTCTTTAGTAGGAGATATAATCCTATTTACCAAATTTGACCACTCATCCATTTTTGGTTCACAATTATCTAATTCTAATTGTTTACAAATAGGAGTAAGTATATCTTGTGATAAGAAATTAAGAGGCACTTTATAAATAGTTGATGCATCTTCAGCTACTATAACCGAGTCCTCTTCAACATCACAATTAAATGCAATTTTACGTTTTATATCTTTAGTAACTGGTACTTCAGCACGAAGAACAAGCATATGAGGTGCTATACCAATACGTCTAAGTTCTTGTACTGAATGTTGTGTAGGTTTTGTTTTAAGCTCACCAGCAGCTTTTATGTATGGTAGAAGTGTTACGTGAATATTCATAACACGAGAACGACCCAATTCGTGTTTTATTTGTCTAATTGTTTCTAAAAAAGGGAGTCCTTCTATATCTCCAGTAGTACCACCAAGCTCTACTATCAATATATCTTTACCTTCACCTGCTCTAAAAATTCTCTCTTTTATCTCATTTACTATATGAGGAACTACTTGTATAGTTTTACCAAGATATTTACCTTTACGCTCATTTTCTATAACGGTTTTATATACAAGTCCTGTAGTAAAGTTATTTTTTTGAGTTAAAGATGTATCTAAAAATCTCTCATAATGTCCTAAATCCAAATCTGTTTCAGCACCATCTTTAGTTACAAAAACTTCACCATGTTCTAATGGAGACATTGTTCCAGGGTCAACATTGATATATGGATCCAATTTAAGGACACCTACGCGTTGTCCTGTATGTTTAAGAAGTGTTCCTACACTAGCTGCTGTGATACCTTTACCTAATGAACTTAAGACTCCACCTGTAACAAATATAAATTTTGTAATATTTTCACTCATTTAGTTTTTCCTTTAATTTATGCAATAATAGGCATTATGATTGTAATAAAATTATCATCTTTTACAATAAATGGCAAAGATGACTCATTAAACTCTAAGATAAAATCATTTGTATTAATTTGAGATATAAAATCTAAAATATATTTAGAGTTAAATGATAGTTCAAATTTTTCAGTAAGATTTGTATCTATTTCCAATTCTGTTTTAGCTTCAACATTATCTGCACTAAGAGATTCAAAAATAATACTTTTTGTTAAAAAAGTCATTTTTATATCTTGAGATATAGTTGTAATCATTTTGATTGAATCAATCATCTCTTTTTTAGGTAATGTAATTTGATGTTTTGTATTTGTTGGAATTATGCGCTTATAATCTGGAAATTTACCATTTATTAATTTTGTATAGAAAAAAAGATTTTTATTTGATATTATAAGATTTGTATTGTCAAAGTATATATCTATTTGATCTAAAAATAATTTTTGTATCTCTAAAATAGCTTTTTTAGGTACTATGATTGATAATTCTTCGTTATTATTGCCTTTTATTGATGCAATAGCCAATCTTCTAGTATCTGTTCCTACTAAATCTGTTGAATCTTGTTGTATATTAATAAAAGCACCATTTAATTCAAATTTAGGATTATTTGTATCTATAGCTGAAGATATTTTTTTAAGATTTTGTATAAGAGCTGAAGAGTCTAATGACATTTGAAGTTTTTTTTCTTTTGTAGGAAAACTAGGAAACATATCTGGATTAAAAATTGGTAATTTAAATTTAGAGTTTTTTTGTTTTATAATAAGTATATTGTTTAATGTTTCTAGCGTAATTTCATCTTTTTTTAAAATATGAATAATATCTAGTAATTTTTTACCGTTAGCTGTAAATGATCCTTCTTCTTCTATGAGAATATCTTCTGTGGTTATTTTTAATCCAATTTCAGAATCTGTTGCTTTGATAATACATTTGTTATTTTCTATAGTAAATAGCACATGAGATGTTATTTGAGTAGCATCTTTTTTTTCTAGAAAAGGTTGTATATTAATAAGTATTGATTCTATCATATTCTTTTGTGCTTTTATCTTCATAGACTTTCCTTTATCTTTTAATATAAGTAGTAGTAGTAGTAGTTTGGGGTGAATTCGTGAAAAACTACTCCAAACGACGTTCCTACCGTTGTTTGTTGATGTGAATAAGTTGAATTGTTATTCACATCTATTCACATTTAAAATTATATCTTTTTTTTATTCAAGTTTCTATACTATTTTTAGTAGAGGTATGTACTTTGTTAGATAGTTCTTCAAGTTGTACTTTAAAATTTTTATCATTAGTTATAATTTCGTTTATTTTTTTCATAGCATGTGATATAGCAGTATGGTCTTTCATTCCAAAATATACAGCAATTTGAGGCATTGAGTTTGGAGTAAGATTTCTTGCTAAATATATAGATATTCTTCTTGCATTGACTACACTTCTTGTACGTTTTTTTGATTTCATATCAGATGGTTTTATATTTAACTCTTTAGATATAATTTTTACAATATTATCTATAGTAATATTGTTTGTTTTCTCTTTTAATTGGTCTTTTACAGCATTTTGTGCAAATTCTAAAGTAATCTCTTGGTTTAACATATTTGAAAGAGCATTAAGTTTTATAAGTGTACCTTCAATTTCACGTATATTATCTCCCATATGTGTAGCTATAAAATTGATTATTTCATCATTTAATAAAATTCCATCTAAATCACATTTCTTTTTAATAATAGAGATTTTAGTTTCAAGTTGAGGAGGTTTAATATCAGCCATGAGACCCCACTCAAAGCGTGTTTTTAGCCTATCTACAAGACCAGTTATCTTATTTGGTGCTCTATCAGCAGTTAGTACTATTTGTTTATTAATATTGTGAAGTTCGTTAAATGTATGAAAAAATTCTTCCTGAGTTTGTTCTTTATGGGATAGAAATTGTATGTCATCAATAAGTAGAAGATCACAATCTCTAAATTTATCTCTAAATCTATCCATAGTTTTAGATCGTAAATGAGATGTGAAAGAGTTCATAAATTGTTCAAGTGTCGTGTATATAACGGTTTTACCTAAGTCTATATGATAGTTACCTATAGCTTGAAGTAAGTGAGTTTTTCCAAGCCCTGCTCCACCATATAAAAATAATGGATTGTACTGTAGCCCAGGTTTTTGAGCTACAGACTTTGCTGTGGTATATGCAAATTGATTGGAACTACCAACTATAAAACTATCAAAAGTAAGAGATGGGTTAAGGTATGTACTTTTTAAATTATGTTTATCATTATGTTTTTTTAAATAATTAATAGATTTTTCTATCTGTATAGTACCAACTATTATTTTTATCTCAGGTTTTATCATATTTATAACTTCAAATAGGTGTTCAATTTGCTTTATATATTTAGTTTTAACCCATTTTGCAATAATTATATTGGGTGCATTAAAATAGGCTATATTTGAACGTGAATTCTTTGTATCATAGATAATTTTTTTAATATATCTGCTATATTCAATTTCAGAAATTTCTTTTTTTAATTCAAAAAGTACTTTTTGTCCTATATTCATTACAATATCCTCTTTTTTCACATATATATAAAAATGTGAATAACTTTTAAGATTTTATCTAAATTAAGCTAAAATAGCGTTAGTAAAGCCATGTGAATAAAGTTATTCACATGTGATGAAAGATGTGAATGAATATATTAGGAATAGACCCTGGGAGCCGTAATTTAGGCTATTGTATTATAAATTGGAATGGTGAAAAGTTTTCACTTGTTGAAGCAGGTTTACTTAAGATGAAAAAGAGAGTACTTCAAGCTCAAATAGTTGAAATGGTTGAAGGTATAGATTTGATTTTAAAAGATAACCATATAGATGAAGTTGCAATTGAAGATATATTTTTTGCATTTAATCCAAAATCTGTTATTAAATTGGCACAGTTTAGAGGAGCTTTATGTTTAAAAATACTTCAAGAAATAGGTTATTTTCATGAATATACTGCACTACAGGTTAAAAAAGCAGTTACAGGAAATGGTAAAGCTACTAAAGAGCAGGTAGCTTTTATGGTTAAGCGTCTGTATGGTATCAAGAAAGAGATAAAGCCATTAGATATTACTGATGCTATGGCTATAGCACTTACGCATCTTCAGCGTGTAAAGATGCGTAAAAAAGTGATTAATTAGAAAGAGGTTTTGTACCTTTTTTTCTTATGGATATCAGACGTTTTTTCGGTACTGTAAAGGTCTCTTTCCTATTGTTAAATGTAGATTCTTCTATGATTTTATCATATAGATATATATCATTTTTAAAATATGCCAATCCATTCTCTTCATATACTGTAAAATAGATTATATGTATAGGTATAGACTTTTTTAATCTTATCGTAGTAGGTTTATTTGTTTCTATTATCTCATCAATTTTTTCTTTATCGTAACTACCTTTTGCATGTTCTAAGATTATAGATGCTAACTCAAAAGGTTTAGCTACTCTCATACAACCAGATGAATATACTTTATATCGTCTTGATAAGAGAGACTTATTGTCTGTATCATGTAAATATACAGCATATTTGTTTGGAAACATAAATTTAACACGACCTAGTGCATTGTTATCTCCAGAGAATTGAACAAAACGATATGGTACATACTTGTCATTATGTTCATAAGGGTCTAACATATCTTGAGTTATCTCTATCTCTTTATTACCACTAAATACATGAATATTATTTTCTTTTAGGTAGTTTGGATTTTTTCTTAATACATGAATAAGATCTCTTTTTATAAGATTATCAGGTATAGTCCATGTTGGATTTAAGACAATATATTTAATAGTATTTGAAAAAATTGGAGTAGGTCTATCTATTCTACCTACAACAACGCCCATTTTTTTAATCATTTGACCATTTTTATAATATCTTAAATTAAAATCTGGAATGTTTACCTCTACATACTCATTTTCAAAATGATTAGGATATAGTTTTGTTTTATCAAGATTGGTTATGATAGCTTGTACATTTGTTGATGCAGGTTGATTGAGATAATAAGTAGTTATTTTATCAATAATACCTGTTACTTTTATTAGGTATCGTTTTTGATAAGTTTTAACTGCATTCTCTAGTGTCTTGTTAAAAATATTATCTATCTTTGCAAATTTTGGATAGTCTCCAGATATTTGTAAACGTCTTTTAATATTTCCTATTCTATATGCTCTATCTCCTAATTTAAGATTTTTATTGCTATATTGTAGCTTAGGGAATGTATCCATAAGACGATATAGTTTTAAAAGTTTAATAAGTTTCTTATACCTTTTATCCATAGGTAAAAGAGAGCTTAAATAGTTGTATATATCATCATTTTTTATAGCTTCTATGAGTTTATCTTGATTTGGAAAGTTTTTGGGCTTCATCTCCCATACAGCGGTAATGTCATTGTTCTCTTTAAGTGCATGTAACTTTTTTTGTACTAAAGCCCAGTCAACATCACCTTGAACAATAAAGCGTACCAATTTTACTATGGAACTTGTTAAAAGTAAATCAAGTCTAGCATATACATTAGCTCTTTTATTTTTATCAATTTCACCATTATCCAAAAAATAAAATAAACGACTTATCTTTTTTTGTTCAAAAGATATATTTTTATAATTAAAAAGAGGATTATTTAAAGCTCGTATAAGATGACTTGTTCTATTCTTATTATTATCTCCCACCCATAATATTTGATAATCATTTTGATTATAAATATTTTCTATGATACTTTTATTTTTACCTTTTATACGATTTTGAAGTCCCTCTTTAATATCTTTAGATATATTTTCACTGTTAAGTTCTTGAGCATAAGTATGTGCATTTAAAAATATTATAAAAATAGTTATTAATATAGTACGCAAATCAATTTCCAATCTTATATTTTTTATCTATTAATTTTAGATATTTTTCAGGAGTGACTCTCTTCATCTCACACGCTAACCATTGTATCTGAAACCACGCTGCACCTGAGTCACGCAGATCAAAATAATTTTTGAGACTTCGTATATTGAAAGTGATTACCATATCTACTTTCCAGTTATCTGATACAATATGTTTAAACCCATCACCCACATTACGTTTTTTCTTTCCCAATTCCAATGCATCATAGAGTGATTGTGGATTACCTTTAAAGTCTTCTAAAAATGGTAAAGAAGATTTAGCTACAGCATTTTGAATATAGTTTTTATCACGTTTGTATTGAAACATTAACTTATCATAAATAGAACGTATCTCTATCTTTAGGTAATCTCTATCACTAATAACAAAAAGATTTAACTCCAATAATCTATCTAAAAAAAAGCTAAAACTATCATCTGCTTCTAGTGAAGCAGTAAAAGCATTAATCACTGATGACATAGTATATCGTGTAGAACGTACAGAGATAGCTTGAAGTCTATGACGTGCATGTTCTTGTAGTACACCTCTACTTGTACCTTGCACTAAGAAGCTAAGTGTCGCATGTTCTATGATTGAGTGATGATGGTGAACCCATGCAAGGTTGTTAAGAAGTTCCGAGTCATCTATGCTGTTTATAGCATCAATATCCATATCTACCATGGCATTTTTTACGCACTCATTTTCAGAGTTTTCAAAAGAGTCATAACAGGTACGTCCAGCTATCTCAGCAACTCCCAAACCAGACTCCTGTAAAAGAGTTACTTTGGGCTTTTCATATTCGATATTATACATCACCATATATCACTCCATTAATTTTTTAGATAATTATAACATTATATAATCTAACCCTAAAAATATTTAAAATTTTACTGCAAAATATATTTTAGCTTGATAGAAAGTTTAGTATTTTTTGTAATAATATTTAATGGTGGATGAATGGGAAAAGAGTTTTTTAGTGCTTTGAGTGCTGATTTATAAAAAACTTTTTTACCTTTTATAATATGATATGAAATCAACTCTCCTTTTGGTGAAATAATAAAGCTAACTTTTACTTCTCCTTCAATCTCCCTTCTTAAAGCCATTTTTGGATAAAACTTATTTCTATTTATAATTTGTTTTATTTTTTGAAAATATTTATTTTTTAAAATTTCTCTCTTTTTAATCTGTTTATTATCAATATTTTTTTTAGAAGTAGATCTATGTTGCTTAATTTTTGTTTTTTGTATTTTTTTTGACTTTTTTACAGGTTTTTTCTTAGGATTAATTTTTTTAAATTTCCTTTTAACTATTTTCTTTTTGGGCTTTAATTTCTTCTTTTTTAAAATTTTCTTTTTCTTTGGTTTTTCAATAGCTTTAGGCTTATGTTTAGTTATAGGTTTAGCTATAGATTTTGGTTTAGTGTTTTGTTTTTGTTTTGTTTTTAGTTGAGCAATAACAGTAAAGCTAACTCTTTGTTCACTCTTTATTAAAGTTGATTTTAAACTCTTATTTTTCTCAATGGAGTATAAATAACCACCTATTAATGCAATATATAAAAAAGTGGTTACTAAAAAAGCTATGAAATATCTATTCATATTTGGTAACAATTCCTAGATTTTTATAGTTTTTTTGTTTTAATATATTTATAATGTAAACAAAATTATCAAATTTTGCATTTTTATCACA
>JALUBF010000067.1:0-7907 GCA_027045015.1 Sulfurovum sp. | reverse complement strand
ATCAACTTTGCTTAAAAACAGAAGTCTCTCTATGTAAAAAAAGATTGTTAAAAAGCTTAACAACCCTAAAAATCCTAATACTCCATAGTCAACTATATTTTTGAGAAGATTAATATCTAGCATCTGTTAAAACTTATATCTTAAATTTGCATAGATATATCGCCCTGGTTCATTTAAAAGCATCACATCATTTCCACCACTTACAAGTGTTAAATCTTTGTAAGTATTTGATACTGCGTAACTCTTATCAAAAACATTATCAATTCCAAATGTAAAATTAAACTTTTTATTTATATCTTTTGAAGCTTTTAGGTTAAGTACACTCCAGCTTGGAATCTCTTGTTCACCATTATCTTTATCATAATTTGTCCATTTTGCACTTGCTACAACATTTGCATTTAAACTTAAGCTTTCATCATAATCATAAGTTAAACCAAAATTTACTTTAAGTGGTGGTATGGAAGGTAGATTTGTATCGGTTTGTCCAGCTAAAGGATTATCTTTTTTACCTCTTTGATACGATGCACTATAATCAAAAGTTAATTTATCAGTTGCAAAATATGAACCATTGATACTAAACCCATATAGTTTAGCATCTACATTTTGATATTGTTTCGCAGTGGCATTATAAACAATGAAATTTTTCAATTTACTATAAAAAACTTTTGTTTTAAATATACCGTTATCACCATCATTTACCAAACCTAAATCTAGCTCATAATTTTGTGTCTCTTTTAAGTTTGGATTTCCAACCAATTTTCCAGCAGTTGCTCCTGTTAAATCTTTGGCTCTAAAGTGCGACTCTTTTTGATCAGGAACTCTTATAGATTTTCCAACCCCTACAAAATATTTTAAACTATCATTTGCAAGATAATATCCAAAAATATATCCACTTATATCATTGTATGTTTTTGAAGCATCATTGTTACTTGGATCTATTTTTGTATGGTCATAACGCAAAGCAGTTTTGTATTCAAAATTATTAACCTTTTTACTAAATGAGGCAAATATAGCACTATTTGTTGTATCTACATCAGGTATACTTTTATTTAAAGCAACTGGTTTTGTGGTATATTTTTTATAATATCTTCCGTCCCAATTTCTTCTGCTACTATCAACTCCATAAGTGATTTTTGCACCATTTAGGTTAAATTCATTTTTGATTTTTGCACCACTTATACTACTGCTCATAACATTTGCTACAGTTCCAGCAGCCCCACTGCTTGATTTTCTATATTGTGTAGTCATAGGGTGATCAACAGTTGAGTAATAATACTCAAAAGATAACTTTTGTGAATATTTACCTAAATTGTTTACAATATATTGTAAATTATACAAATCAGAATCATCACTTATAGCGTCCATACCAGTTGATGGATACAGCACATTATCACTTCTATTTCCTGTATAGCTCAATCGTAACTCTTGATTGTCATTGATATCAATATAGATTTTTGATAAAAAAGATTTTTTTGTATAAGCCTCTCTATCAAATTCACTAGCTTTATATTGTTGTTTTGCATTAGCAGTTCCATCAGTTGCATTTTTAAGTTGCTGTGCCATTGTGTTGCCATCACCATCTTTGTATTGATCGCTTGTTTGAGTAGATGCCCCAACTAATACTCGCACTCTATCGTTTCCACCACTTACAGTTGCACCAAATTTTTTATAGCCCCAGCTACCACCGTTTATATTAACTTCACCAGATAACTTTTTTGATGGTTTTTTTGTTGTGATTTTTACAGCTCCACTTAAAGTCCCAAAATTCTCTTCATCATAAGGACCTTCTACTATCGCTACATCTTTGATGTTGCTTGTGATGATGTGTGAAGTTGGAGGATCCATTCTATTTGGACAAGCACCATAAATCTTCCCACCATCAACTATTACATTGATATTATCTTTTCTTTGACCTCTTAAGACAATATCATTTGCTATTGCACTTCTTCGTTGTATTGAGATAGAAGCAGATTGTTTTGTCAAAGCTTCAGCTAAATCTGCACTTTTTATATCTTGTTTATTCAGATCTTGGATAACTTTTGTATCAACTTTTTTAACAACATTAATAGTTCCTAAATCTTGTGTATTTGCACCAATAGCCATAGAACATATAACCGATAAATAGATTGTTTTTTTCATATTATTTCCTCTTCTTTTAGCAGATGATATAAATAAATTGTTAATTAATTGTTAAACTTAAGTAAAAAATACTTGACTCTATAAATGAGATATTATATTTAGGATTAAAATAATGATTTATATTTTAGTAAAATGTACATTATAGTAACATTTAGATATAATTCGCAAAAATTTATATAGGTTTATGCCTATTTCAGGACACTTTATGCAAAAAATTAAAAATATTGCCGTTATAGCACACGTTGACCACGGTAAAACAACACTTGTAGATGAACTTTTACAACAATCAGGTACTTTTGAAGCTCACCAAGAGGTAGAAGAGAGAGCTATGGATTCTGATGCTATCGAAAAAGAGAGAGGAATTACAATTCTTTCTAAAAATACAGCTATTACTTATGGTGATCATAAAATCAACATTATTGACACTCCAGGTCACGCCGACTTTGGTGGTGAGGTTGAACGTGTACTTAAGATGGTAGATGGTGTACTTCTTCTAGTAGATGCACAAGAGGGTGTTATGCCTCAAACTAAATTTGTTTTGAAAAAAGCGATTGGTTTTGGACTTATTCCTGTAGTTGTTATCAATAAAATTGATAAATTTGGTGCAGAACCAGATAGAGTTATGGACGAAGTATTTGACCTTCTTGTAGCACTTGATGCAAATGAAGATCAACTAGAATTCCCTGTACTTTATGCAGCTGCTCGTGATGGGTATGCAAAATGGGAGATTGAAGATGAAAATAAAGATATGACTCCACTCTTTGAAGCTATTTTAGAAAAAGTTCCTTATCCACAAGGCTCACCTGAAGCTGATACTCAAGCACAAGTATTTACACTTGATAGTGATAACTTTGTAGGACGTATTGGTATTACTCGTATCTTTAATGGTAAAGTAAAAAAAGGTGATGAGTATCTTCTTATTAAAGCTGATGGTTCAAAATCAAAATCAAGAGTATCTAAACTTATTGGATTTAAAGGTCTTGAACGTATAGATATTGAAGAGGCAGAAGCTGGTGATATTGTAGCGATTGCAGGTTTCTCAGATATTGATGTTGGAGATTCTATCTGTGATGCACAAAATCCAGTAGCACTTGACCCTATGCACGTTGAAGAGCCTACACTTTCAGTTATTATGTCTGTAAATGATGGACCTTTAGCTGGTCAAGAGGGTAAACACGTAACTTCTAACAAAATTAAAGAGCGTCTTGAAAAAGAGATGGAGACAAATATCGCTATGCGTATGGAACCAATGGGAGATGCTTCATTTAAAGTTTCAGGTCGTGGTGAACTTCAGATTGGTATCTTGGCAGAAAATATGAGACGTGAAGGGTTTGAGTTTATGTTGGCGCGTCCAGAAGTTGTAACCAAAGAGGAAAATGGTGTAAAAATGGAGCCATTTGAACACTTGGTAGTAGATGTTCCTGAAGAGTTCCAAGGTGTTGCCATTGAAAAACTTGGAAAAAGAAAAGCAAATATGACATCTTTAAATCCTATGCCAGATGGTACAGTAAGACTTGAATTTGAAATCCCTGCACGTGGGCTTATTGGATTTCGTTCAGAGTTCTTGACCGATACAAAAGGTGAAGGTATTATGAACCACTCATTCCTAGAATACAGACCTTACTCAGGTACAGTTGAATCTAGAACACCAGGTGCATTGGTATCTATGGATAATGGTGAAGCAGTAGCATTTTCTATCTTTAACCTTCAAGCACGTGGAATTATGTTTATTAAGCCTCAAGATAAAGTATATTCAGGTATGGTTATTGGTGAATCAGCAAGACCAGGTGACTTAGATGTTAATCCTCTTAAAGGTAAAGCATTGACAAACATGAGAACATCAGGTGCAGATGAAGCTATTAAATTGGTAACTCCTAGAGATATTACACTTGAATCTGCTATGGAGTGGATTGAAGATGATGAACTTGTAGAGATTACTCCAATATCTATTAGAATTCGTAAAAAATCACTTGACCCAGTAGTTCGTAAGAGATTGGCAAGAGATAAGAAAAACTCTAAATAATTATCACTTAATAGCGTAAATCTACCTCTTTTAACTTTTAAGGGGTGGAGTATCAATCCCTTTGGTTTGGTAATTTAAATTCACTAAGAGGTATTACCCTCTTTGTGTATCTCCACCATAAGCAACGATACCTCTGCTTAAGTTACTTACTTTCTCAAAACCCATACTCTTCATAGCTTGTTGTACTTGAAAACTACGGCTTCCTGTATGGCAGTAAACTATGATATTTTTAGATTTTTTATCATTATGCTCTTCTATCTTTGCATAAAACTGTGATGTTGGCACCAATGCATCTGTACCTACTATGTGACCCATCTGAAATTCCATAAACTCACGTACATCTAAAAGTGTAAACTCTACCATACCTAACTCTCTTGCTTCTATAAGTGCTTCAATTTCATCACCATCAAGTTGCTCTTCATTTAGTAGTGATTGAGCCTGTTCTTTTGTTAGACCTTTTGAGTGAGTATGTACAGCCTCTTCTACTTCATCATGTTGTGCTTGTTTTTTAGCATATTCTGGAGTACAGAAGATACCACAGTGACAAAGACCATCTTGTGGTATCTCTTTCTCTAAAGCAGGTTTACAAGGACATATACGGTTATCTGCAGCCTTTTGCTCCTCTTTAGTCTCTCCTATCACCATAAAACATGGACAGTATCGTTTTCCATAAATGAGTTTGTTTCTTGCCAATCCCATAGCCACACCTTCATTTACCTCTTCATTTGGATTTTGTACAAATCCAAACTGTTTGTTTACTTTCTCTACAAAATTCCAAGTCTTTTCAAATTCTGCTTGAAATTCAGGTGAGTTCATATCTATCTGTTGCATCTAATATCCTTTTGTTTTATTTGTTTCAATGTTTTGTGTAATTTTATCAATTTCTTCTGTAAATTTTTGTATGTTCTTTCTAAACATATCAAAAAAATGCTTAGTTTTATTTAAATCAATGTTGATATGTTGATTATTTATCTCAATACCTTCATCTTTTTCATTAACAATACCTTTTTTAATATCTTCAGATACTTTTTTTATATGTTTTTGCATATTCTCACCAAGTCTTTTTATATAGTTTTTGGTTTGATTTGTATCTATAGTAATGATATTTTTATCTATCTTTATACCAAATTGATTTAGCTTATTACTCTTTTTGGTTTTGTTTGCCTCTATTTGAGCTAAAAGTTCAGCTTTTGCTTTAGCAGCAACTTTTGCATCGTGTTTAGCTTGTTCATCGCTATTTTGACAACCATTTACCAACAATATAACTATACTAGCTATAATAATTTGACGCATATATATCCTTTTTCCTAAAATTAAGATATATAGTATAGACTAATAGTATTAATATAAATATTAGGAGTAGTGATTTTATGTTAAAAAGAAGATCATTTCTTATCTTTACTTCCATACTTGGATTAAGTTCATATCTAAATGCTGGTAAAAAGAGTAAATTCGATATGGAGTTTAAAAAGGTAAAACTTACCATAGCATCT
Source organism: Sulfurovum sp. (assembly GCA_027045015.1). Lineage (GTDB taxonomy): Bacteria > Campylobacterota > Campylobacteria > Campylobacterales > Sulfurovaceae > Sulfurovum. Next base: position 2,252 of record JALUBF010000067.1, on the reverse strand, counting down.
GTGCAAGAGCATATGTTTCCAAAGGGTGGACTCTTACCATATGCTAAAGATATAAAAGCTACACAATTTTTATATGAGACTATCAATCATAAAAGTTACGATAGAGATATAAAGCAATTTATAATAGATGGAGCCAATGAGTTTATCTGTAGAGAGGGAAGTGGGTTTGTATCTATGACAGAGTCTGAAAAAGAGAAAGCTCTTCGTAGTTATGAAGAGAGTAAAAGGGGTGAAATGTGGTTAAATTGGATTATGACACTTACAATGGAAGCGATGTTTAGTGACCCTATATATGGCTCAAACATAAAAGAGATTGGGTGGAGTGCTATAGACTCTTATGGTGGTTACCCTAGGGCAAATAAAAGATATATATGGGGTTAGTATGTATGATGTTGTAATAGTTGGTTCAGGAGCGAGTGGAGGAGCTGTTGCCTATACTTTAACCAAGGCTGGTTACAAAGTAGCTCTTTTAGAGAAAGGAAAGTTGCTAAGTCGTGATGAGTTTAGCAAAGATGAGTTGGCATATTGTCGTAGAGATATTGTAACACCAAATCTATTTGATGAGTATCATACTATAGAAGAGAAGGTAAATGGGAAGTGGGTTGCAACACCAACATATGAGTCTGGTTGGAGTTTTTGGAATGGTAACATTGTAGGTGGTTCATCTAATCTTATGTCTGGAATGTTTCATCGTTTACACCCTGATGATTTTAGACTTAGGAGTAAATATGGCAAGATTGATGGGGCAAATATTGTTGATTGGCCTATAAGTTATGAAGAGTTAGAGCCTTACTATACAAAAGTGGAAGAGATAGTTGGAGTCTCTGGAGATTTTAGACCACATAGATATGAGCCAAAGAGATCTACTCCAAATTTTCCACAAAAGCCAACAGAAGAAAATAGTGTAACTAAGCTAATTGAAAAGAGTTGTAAAGAGTTAGGTATATCTGCTCTTGTTACTCCTAGAGCTATATTATCAAGTGGTAAAAATGGACGTAATGGCTGTACATACTCAAATTTTTGTGGAAGTTATGGTTGTAGTTCTGGTGCAAAAGGATCTTCAAGAGAAGCACTCATAAGACCAGCACTTGCTACAGGAAACTTGACACTATTACCACACAAATATGTGAAAAAGTTATATAGCACTAAAGATAGAGTAACAAGTGCTGTTATTGTAGATACTCTTACTTTAAAAGAGGAGCAGATAGAAGGATATATATTTGTTATCTCAGCACAAGCTCATGAGAGTGTTAGGTTACTATTTAACTCTGCCAATAAATATTATCCTAATGGATTGGCAAATAGTTCAGGAGAACTTGGTAAAAATCTTATATTTTCAGGTGGAGGTGCTGGAGAGGGTGAGCTTCATAAAGATAGTTTAAAAGATATAGAATTTAAAGAGCTTATAAAAACAGGACTTTTTGTAAATCGTTCTATTTTGGATTGGTATTTTATAGATGATTGGTGGAGAGGTAAATTTAAAGGTGGTTTAGTTGAGATTATGTTTCAACATCAAAATATAATCTCACGTAGCCTACAAAATACCTATAGTGATGGTAAATTGGTTTGGGGTAAAGAGCTTGGAGAACGTATAGTTGATAATATGACAAATCAAAAGAGTATTAGATTTGAGATATTTAATGATTGGCTTCCAAATGATAACTGTTTTGTATCTCTTGATCCAAATCATAAAGATAAGTATGGTATGCCTGTTGGTAAATTACGTATTCAAGCTCACCCACAAGATTTGAAAGTAGGTAACTACATAGCTAAAAAATGTAAAAAGATACTAAAGCAGATGGGAGCTAAAAATATATATTTTGATATATCTTCTACTCCACCTCAAAATCTAGTAGCAGGTGGTTGTAGATTTGGTGATGACCCTAAAAAATCTGTACTAAATAGAGATTGCCAATCACACGATATAGCCAATCTATTTGTAGCAGATGCAAGTTTTATGCCTACAGGTGGTTCAGTTGCTTATACTTGGACTATCTATGCAAATGCCTTCAGAGTAGCAGATAAGATAGTTAAAATATTGAAATATAAAAATAACTAGTTACTTTAAATCATATTTAAATCATGTTTATTGTCTATTAATTTTATAGTGTTATTATAAATAATAGAGTTATTGTTCTATTGTTAGGGAAATTTATAAACTAGGAGTTTAAGATTATTAAAATATATTTAATATTGATATTATTAGTAACAATTTTAGTAAATGCAAAGATTGTAAAACATAGCATAAAAAA
>JALUBF010000066.1 GCA_027045015.1 Sulfurovum sp. | reverse complement strand
AAACAAAAAAAGTGAATGTTGATTTTCCTGAATGGATAGTAGAGTCTTTAGACAAAGAAGCTAAAAAGATTGGTGTAACAAGACAGTCTATTATAAAAGTTTGGATTGCTGAAAGATTAAAAGAAGAAATGGGGCATTTAAAAGCAAGTTAACAAAACATAGAGACTGTGAACTTAGTCCAATTCATCTCTAATTTAGCCTAATTTCTCACCTTAATTTTTACAAATATCTCATCTTTTTGGGGATATTTTGTAAAAACAAAAATCTTTCTAAAAAATAGCCTAAATTCAGTCTAAACGCCAAGATATAAGTTGCTATTTCCTCTCTTATTTGGGTTAAATCATTCTCTTTTATAGCCTTACAGAGTTTTTTAAACAGAGCTATCCCTATGAGGTTGAGTAATCTCTTAAAGTTATAGGTAAACATAATGAGAGCATTCTCTCCGATTCAAGTTTTCTGCTACTTCTTATTTTATTTAGGTAGCCATAGATATAGATTTTTAGGAGTAGTTTAGGATAAAATGCAGGTTGCCCATCTTTAATGAGACTTCTTTTAGTTTTTATATTGAGTTTAAAAATATCTAATGTATCTACATATGCCTCTATTGCACGAACTACATTATCTTCTTCTACTAACTCATCTAAACTTGGTGGAAACATTAGTTGCTGTTTACGGTTTAAGCCTTGTTTGTATATACCCATAATAACACCCTTTATATAGGAATTATTATACTCTTTATATGATTTTAGTATGGTTGATTTTAGGGTGATTTTGGTAGAATATTTTACTGTGTTTGGAATTGTGTTCTTTCACAGTCTCATTAGAGATAAATATTTGACCATGCAGCTCAAATATTTCTCAGCTTCTCCGTTATCTCCCCTCAAAAACTTTAAAAAAAATAAAAAAAGTTAAATTTTAGCTATAATACTAAAAATAACATAAGGATTTGTATGTGCCAACTTTATTGAATCAAAATGGTTTTAAATTTTTCTTTTATGCAAATGAGCATGACCCAAAACATATTCATATTATGAAAGGTGAAGGGTTTGCTAAAGTTGAATTAGAAAATTTAAAAGTAGTGCAAAACTACTTAAAGCCTAAAGATTTAAAATTGGCACTTGAAATCATCAAAGAAAATCAAAATAACTTTATAGGGGTTTGGAATGAATGGTTTAATTAAGGGTAAAGAAGTTCATTTTGATGATGAATATTTACATGTAAAACTTGAAGATGGAAGAATTATATCAACACCTATTGAATGGTATGAACCATTAAAGAAAGCTTCAATTTCAGAATTGAAAAATTATAAATTAATTTGTATGAATACTGGAATAGAATGGGAATCTATTGATTATCATCTAAACATAGAAAATATGCTTGAAATTTCACTGAAAAAGGTTGCTTAAAAAGATAACAAAACATAAAGAGTGTGAACTTAGTCTAATTTAGCCTAATTTCTCACCTCAATTTTTACAAATATCTCATTTTTCATTAAACCAAACTTTTCAATACCTTTATCTGAAATAACTGCCTCTCAGGCTCAATCAAATCAAGCTTTCCTTTGTAAGTAGTAAGGGACAAAGAGATGACTTTGTACTCTATGTTAGCTTCATTCAATACACTTATCATCTGTGTTAAATTTTTGAGGGTAATGGCATTTATAAGCATTACACCATCACTACTTAGTCTATCATATAAGTAGGGGAGTCTAGCTATAACTTTTGCTCCTCCACCTCCTACAAATATTCTCTCTGGATTGGCTTCTACTCTCTCAAAAAGTTCCTCTGCATTACCTTCAAAAAGCTCTGTATCACAGACGTAGTGAGATGTGAGGTTCTTTTTTATAAACTCATTGCGTTGCTCTTGTTTCTCAAAAAGTACTGTTTTAACTTGGTAGCGTTTATAAGCCTCAATAGCACAGCTTCCACTTCCTGCTCCTACATCCCAAAGTGTCATATTTGGTTCTAGGTAAAGATTTTGTAGACTTAGATGGCGTTTGTACTGTTTGGTTATCATTCCTCTTTCTGTCTGAAACTCACTATCTAAACTTATGACTGGCTTTGGAGTAAATAGTCTCTTGATTAACAAAACAAAAGGTTGAGTTAAGTCAAAAGCTCTGTAACTATAGTCGCAAATATTTATCTGCTCAATTACCTCGTCTTTATATCCTAACTTATAGCCAATAGTCACCTCTATATCTTTAGGGGTTAGATATTTTGTTGCCTCTTTTACCCTGTCTATAGTAAAAATATCACAAAGTATAAAGGTATAGCTATTTGTTAGAAACTTAGTTAAATCTATTCTCTTTCGTCCATGTAAAGAGATGGTCTCTACCTCTGTTTCAGAGATAAATAGTTTCTCTAAAAGATAGCTTTTAGAAGAGGTATTATTGATAATCTTTACTTGGTCATGAGGTAGCTTTTTGGCTATTAAAATCCCTGCACTATAAAAGAGAGGTGAACCAGTTACCACATATAATATATCTTCTTTATTGTAGTTTTCCAAGATGTACTCTTTAGCCTCCTTAAAACTAAGTTTTAAGATATTATCTCCACTCTCAATAAAGTTCTTATCACAAACTATTTTGTCAAATTTATCTATGGGAATGTTAAGATTATCAAAGTTATAATCTCCCATTCCATTTCCTGCTATTGTTAACATTTATTACCTCAATATTACTGTTTCTATCTCTAAATCATTAAACCAATGTTCTATCTGTTCATTTGTCTGAAGTGTTACAAGTTGATAAAATTCATCAACTTCTCCTCTAAGTTGAGTTGTAATCCCCTTAACAGTTTTAGTTGACTCTATATCTACCTCTATGCCCAATCTTTGAGCTATTTCACTTTTTAAACTCACAAAGTCAATAGAACCAAAACGGTTATGAGTATTTTTACACCCTTGCATAACCTTAGTAGCCTTTCCTATACCACAGATAAAAACTACCTTTTTTAGACCTAAATCTTTAACCATATTCATAGCATCATATACAAAGTTACCTATCTCTACTATCTGCATCTCATCATAATGCTCTTTAGCATAAGCAAATGAGCTATTACCCAATGTCAAAACAACTTGCTCATATCCATTGGCTTTTGCTACACCTAACTCTGTTCGTATAGAGTCCATATATGCATCAGTAGAGATAGGCTTTACAAATCCTGTTGTACCCAAGATAGAGATACCACCAACTACTCCAACCTTTTCATTGGCTGTCTGTTTAGCAAGTTCTTCTCCATTACTCACAGATATACTACAAACTATCTTCTTCATAATACCAAACCTACGGTAAATCTCCTCAATAGCTTTTAAAGGAGTAGGATTAATAGCAGGAAAACCTTTTGGAGGCTTTAACCCATCTTTAGTAACTACTCCAACACCAACTCCTGCATATAGTTCTAAAGAACCAATAATATAGGGCTTATGAGCCATCTTATTTAACTCTAAATCCTCTTTTTTATCTGAAACACTAACTACTATCTCGCACCCTTTAGTAACGTCTAAATCATCATTATCCATCTTATGTGTAATTGACTTTACCAACCCATTGGTAGCTAAAAAAGCTTGAAGAGCTGAACTAAAAGCAAAAGAGGTATGAACCCCTGTTGTATAGCCTTTACGTAACTTTTTATTCATATACTTTCATTGGTATAAAATTCTTCTCTTCTAGCTCATTTTTTAAATCTTGGTCGGTTGACAAAAGTGTAAAAATACGTCTCCAATCTTCCTCTTTAAAGTTATGCGTATGACGTAACCAAAGAGCGTTATTGTTTGGATTTCCATTTGCTTGAGTATTTTCTGTTACTTGACACACCTGTCTAAATCGACAAGCACCATAACACCCCGTTCGTGATATTTTGATGCGATTTTCACCTTTATTTAGCCCCATATCTTTTAAAATCTCTCTAAGCTCAGAGGCTTTATCGGTTTTTCCTGCTTTTCCACATCGTTCATCATCACAAAGAAGTAAAAGGGTCTTGTAGTGCATAATGGGACGATTTGGGTCATAATCTTTAGGCTTACAAGTGTACCCCTCAACTACCTCTGAACCCATCTCATTGAGACGAACTTCGCCCTCTTTTACTGGGTTTGCTCCGTAAGTTGAAGAGGCGTGGGAGTTGGTTAGAGTACTAGCCATTTACTCTTCCTTCTACTTCCCACTCAACCCTACTAACATTCTTCACCTCTTCATCAAAATTAATCCCCACCAAGATTATCTCTTTACCCTCATTCATATATTTTTGTGCATAATTCTTACTCTTGATTTGTGCTAAAGCATCAGCATCACCTACTTTAAACTCTATGATGTAGATATACTTATCTATCTTCACTGTCAAATCAATCCTACCTTGATTTGTCACATCTTCACCTATTATATCTAATCCTAAAGATTGAAGATAGACATAAACAACAGAAGCATAAAAGCCTTCATAGTGTGTCATACTGTTTTTACTGTAATTATTATAAGGAATTGAAGCAAATATAGAGATAAAAGCATTTTTAAAAAGTTCTAAATCATTATCTATAAGAGCATCATATATATCATCTTGAAATCTCAATTTCTCACTATATTGACTGGTCAAAAAGTCTATAAGTATATCATTGAGAGAGTTTTTAACTTCTATATTTGGAAGTTTTAGTCTATACTCTATTCCACCTCTTTGTTTCTCTATCATCTTATCAATAGTCAAATACCCTGCTTGATAGAGTATCACTTCAAGATTGATATTTTCTATATCAAAACTCTCTAATATCTGTTTCCCTACTGTGAGATTAGAGAGTTTTGGTAAAAAGTAGTTATTTTTTTCTATAAGTTTAATGAGAAATGTAGGTGTTCCCGAAGAGAACCAATAATTATCAAATAAATAATCATTCTTGATAAATTTGAGCATATCAAAAGGGTTATAGACATCATCTTTTAAGAAATTATAGCCGTTATACCACTCTTTAACTTTTACCAAATTTACACCATCAAGATAGGGTAAAAACTCATTTTCTACATTGGCTTGTGTGTAGCCACAGATATTGCCAAATTTTGGAGTAAGGCTAATATCTTCTAGCATATTTAGCCCTGAAAATATGGAAGATTTTGAAAACTTACTAACACCTGTTAAAAATACAAATTTAATATAAGCATCAGCCCCTTTCATCACCGAGTACATTCCTTTGATAAACTCTCTATTTAGCTTTGATTGTTCAAGATTATCAATAGTATCTAAAATAGGTCTATCATATTCATCTATGAGAATGACTACTTTTTGATTGTATTTTTCGTAAGACTCACGGATAAGTTGCAAAAAGCATATAGATAGATTTTTATTATCCTCACATACGATACCCAATCTTTTTTGATTGGTTTTAAACATATCATAAGCTACTCTTTCGAGATTATCAGTAGTTTGAAGATTACCGTCCCAAGAGATTTTAATCACAGGATAAGTAGTATCCCAATCCCATTTATCATAGATATACAAATCTTTAAACAACTCTTTTTTACCCTCAAATATAGAGTGAAGTGTATCTAAAAATAGAGACTTACCAAATCTTCGTGGACGAGAGAGAAAAGTATAACTATAATTTTCTATTAGTTCTAATGCTTCTTTGGTTTTATCTATATAGATATAATCATCTTCTCTTATTTTGCTAAATGTTTGTATGCCTATGGGGAGTTTTTTCATTTTTTATTTCTTTCAATAAAGTTAATGAGATTTACAGCTAATTCAATTCTATCATTATCTTTAACATTTAAAATGAAATTAGGGTTTTTTCCCTCTAATGAAAACTCTTCTATTAAATCGTCTTTAATTTTATTATTTATATCTTTAGAAAATTTAATAGTCCAATTTTTATCTTCAGATGTTATTTTATCAATATAATTCTCTATCTTAATATAACTTTTATCCTCACCTTTAGTATATTGAGCATATTTATCATTTGTTTTTAGTGCTACAGTTTTAATATACGGATTGATATGAAATGCACCCAAATGAGAACCCCCCATTTTTTCTATATCAAAATCATTATTCCACGCAAAAAAATTTTTATCTTTAGATAATTTTTCATCTATTTTCAACATCTCTTGATACTTAATAAAATAATATTGCCAATCTTTTTCTTTTTTTTGTAATAAAAATTCATTAATTATTCTTTGTAAATTTTTATTTTTAGAATATTTTTCTATAAATTGTTGAAGAGAAAAATCTTTATTGAAATTAGAATTGGTTAAAAATATTTCCCACAAATTATATTTACCAAAGAAATATCTTGCATTAATTCGTGCTGTGCTACCTTTACTAAAACGACAATCTCCCATACTAAGCATTGCTCTAATAATTAAATCATCTTCTTCTTTATCAAAAATTTCTTTTATATATTTTGAATAAAGCTCCATCTTATTAATATCATCATTTAAAAAGTTACGAATATCTCCTTTTAAGTATTTATAATCCTCTAATTCAAATATTATATTTTTAAAAGATATATCTTTATCAATCAATTTTGCCTTTTCAATCTCTTGTTTAAACTCTTTATCTTCCCAATCAGAACTATTAGTTTTTAACTCTTGATAAATATTTTTATTTATATTCTCTGTAAAAAGCTTTAGCAATCTATGTAAATAATTATAATTAGGAGTTGCTGTATAATGAAGATGTTGTTTTTGTAAGCTTCTACTTCTTTCTATAAAGTTTCTAACAACTCTAATAAAATCTTTAAAATCATTACTTATTTCATAATATACTAAATAATAAATAACTAAAAAAAGAATTAACTTCTTTTGAACACCAAAGCTTCTATCATTATATCCTTTGTCTATCACATCTTCTAAAAAATTTATCTCTTTATCAAATAGTACAACTTTACCAATTTCATATTCATTACTAGAAAATAAACTATTAAAGCTATCTTTTATAGTATTTAATTTATCTAAAGATTTAAATAAAAATTTAATATTTTCTGTATCACTATATATATCTTCTATAATTTTAAAATCTATTTCATTTAATGATTTTGATTCTTTATTATTTTTATTGTATAACATTTCACTTAAATAATAAAAATAATTCATAAATGCTTTATCTATTAAATAATTTTCATCTTTATAATTCCAAAAAAAGTCTGTCCATTGATTATCTATCTTAGTTTCAAACTCTTTTTTTAATTCTTCATCTTTTTCTGATAAAAATTGTTCAAATTCTGCTTTAAAGTTTTCAAATTCTGTTAAAGGCTTACCCCTAGCATTCATTTTTATATATAAATCATCATCAAGTCCAAACTTTTCTAATTCAAAAAATTCAAATGTTATATTTTTAAGTTTATTAAAAAGATTTTTATCTTTAAATTTTTTATGAATACTTTCTATCATAATCAACATTGATTTAATAGTAGGGTCATTCTCCCAAAAAACTAAAAACCATGTAGAATCTTTAATATATTCAATTAAATTATCTTTAGTAAAATCAATCTTAAAATTATTTTTTACAAGTTTTTGGCAAAATTCTCTTGAAGTTGCTCGTGTCTCATAAGTAAACTGCTCTAAAAATTCTATATCAATATTCTCTTTCTTACCAAAATACCAATAAAGTAAAAAAAGTGTTGTAAGTCTTTGTTGTCCATCAAGAGGTTGAAAAATATTATTTCTAATAGTACCATAAACAAAATCTAAATGTAAATTTTTATTATCAATTAATCTATCAGATATAGAATTTAAAAAAGTATTTCTAATTTCTAAAACTCTTTTTTCTTCTCTTCCTTGAGCATAATCCCTTTGTATAATTGGTACTTGGATACTATATCTTTCTAAAAGTTCTTGTAAATTATTCATCTATTTTTCCTAAAAAATTTGTAATAACATTTTTCATCTCTAAGAGATACTCTTTTCTATCATTATCTTTCCAAAAATATAATTTAGTTATGTCCTTGCTATAATATTTTAAAAATACATTTTTAGTACAAATAGGTACAAACTCTCCAGCTTTATCTTTTTCAATTATAATATCTCTTTTTTTAGGAAAAATATTATTATTTAATGCAGAATTATTTGTATTTGAAAGAAGAGCTAAATTATCTATCGTATGAATTTCACTCATTCCAAATATTTTAAATATATCATCTTGCAAAATATCAAAATCTTCAATTTTTTTAGATTCTATAGCATTATTTATTCTTTTAAGTAAATTCTCGCGATTCTTTTCTTTTTTTGATTTCATACAATCACTAATATATTTTTTAGTTGTATTTAACCACTCTTTTTGTTTTTTTGTATCAGATAAAGCTTTCTCTTGTTGAGCATGAATATGTTCTAAAGTCCATTTTTCATTATTAAATCTATCAAATGAAAATCTAATATAACTATCTTTACTATTTAAAAGAGTTGCAATATTAAACAATAATAATATTCGTTTAATCTTCTTATTATCTTTAGTCTTTCCATACTCTAAATTTTCTATTTCTCCTAATTTTATATATTTTTGAACTATTAAATATAGATATTTTTTAAATTCACTTTTTGTTGTATCTTTAAACTTTTTATATAAAGATTGTGCTGTTTCTATATCTTCTGATATTAAAAAGCCTATAAGATGATATAGTTTACGATTATTAAACCAATATTTTAAACTTAAGAAAACTTTTTTGATACTTTCATTTTCTTCAGACCATATTTTAATAATATTATCTTTTTTAGCAAAATATCTATAAGTTGCATATCTATCTTTTAATTCTATATCTGAAAATATCTCAAAAATCAATTCAATACGGGTAGAATAATTTTTATCTTTTGTTAAAAAATACCAAAACTCATTATCTTGTAAAGCATATTCCATTTCATCCCATTCCTTTGAAATTTCTATTTGCTTTATATCCTTTTCTTTATCATTAAAGTTTTTACTATTTAAAAAAAGTGCTTTAATAAGTTCAGCATTAGTTAGTGGTATTTTACCACTATTAATTCTTGTAAAAACTTCAATTTCACTCTCATTTTCATCAATTTCATACCATATAACTCTCACATTATTTGCAGTATCTTTATAATTTTCAAGTTCAAAATTTGTCAAACTATCAAAAAATTTTACCTTTCTAGTTGGATTTTTATCAAACCATTCTTTAATTACTAAAAAAGCTTGACTCATATAATAATAGTCAATATTGCTCTTATCTTGAGATGTAATATTTTTTATATTTTCTAAAAAACTTTTACTATTTTTTCTTGTACTATATTCTATTGAATATTTTTTATTTTCACCATAGAGCATAATTCCTATATCATCTAAACATGATAATAAAATATAAATTGTTGTTAACCTCTGTTGCCCATCAATTAAAAGGTATTTATTATTATTTTTTTTTACTATAATTGGTTGTAAACAGTAAAATTCTCCTTTTTCTTTTCTACCAAGATTTATAAAATCCCATATATCTTCTAGTAAATCTTCTATCTGCTGTTTATCCCACCTATAACCTCTTTGATATGATGGTATAAAAAAATCTAATTCCAAAAGTTCTTTAATTGCTTTAATATTTGTATTCATATTTCCCCCTTTTTTATTATATCCAAAATTCTCTCCCACTCAACCCCACTAACATTCCTCATCTCTTCATCAAAATTAATCCCCACCAAGATTATCTCCTTGTCCTCATTCATATATTTTTGTGCATAATTCTTACTCTTGATTTGTGCCAAAGCATCAGCATCACCTACTTTAAACTCTATGATATAGATATACTTATCTATCTTCACCGTCAAATCAATCCTACCGTGATTTGTCACATCTTCACCTACTATATCTAAGCCTAAAGATTGAAGATAGACATAAACAATAGAAGCATAAAAGCCCTCATAGTGTATCATAATTCCAAATACCTTTTTAATATCTGTTCAATTTTTACTAAAATTCAACCATATTATTATCTGTATTAAATAATCCTAAATCTCAATTTTTCAAAGCATCTATCATCTGAAAGTATCCTATCATAGCTTCAAAACACATTCTCCAGACTATCTCCATAGAGATAAATATAGCGATAAAAAGAGCTATGGAGATAACCTTTCTTTTTAGGCTCATTGTTCCAAAAAGAGTAACTAAAAGGTTGTTAAAGTTATCTAATATTTTAAATTTTTTCTGTAGGTAGGTTTTACTAAACCACATAGCTATGGGGATAACTATAGCTCCTATGTAGTAAGATAGCATTAATATATCTATAGATATGAATGTTTTGAAGGTTAGGAAGTTTGTCATTGTTTATGCTCTATCACTTCTTCCCATTATAATGCGTAACCCCGTCATAATCCTTAATCAACTTATAAGTAGCGTGAAGTGTAGCAACACCCATAGTAGAGCTACCAAAACGACCTTGCATAATGACAGATGGAACATCAAATGTTTCACTAAAGCGTCGTCCATAATCTTTAGACTCAAATACATTTACAAATCCAACAGGAAAGAGAAGTAGTGCAACTTTGCTTAGATCTACTTTTTCATCAAGTAGAGTGTTAATCGCAGCGTAGATAAATGTTGGGGCATTACCACACACAAGTACCATTGGTTCATCTTTATGACGTTTTATGGCTTCTACTACAGCTCCATAACTTCTAGTGGTTTTGTTCTTTTGGGCATACTCATAAGTGAATGGTTCGTTGATATAACATATTACTTCATTCTCATAAGTATCTAGGTAAAATTGGCTTAGTCCTACTTTTATCATATTGACATCAACAATAATCTTAGCTTTGTCTAAAAGTAGATTTTTAATGCGATGTAGGGCGTTATCTGAAAAGTAGATATTGTCCAAGATTTGGTCAAAACAGGTAGTAGTGTGAATAAGCCTACTAATTACAGCTAACTCTTCATCATTAAACTCTTTAGCTTTAGGGTAGTTTTTTAACTCCTCGGCTATCATTTCAAAAGAGCGTACAGAGATGTCAGCCCCTATGTTTATGGGAGGTTGTTCTTGTTTAAATTGCATAATTAATCCTTTTGAAAAAAGTCTATAAAGAGGGTCATATATTTTTTAACTTTTACTATCTTGGAAGTAGTTATACTCTCCTCTTGATAATTCATATTTTCAAAAGTATATATCTTCCCTCTCTCTTTTAATATATCTGTATCCATACCGATTTTAGGTCGCATATAGACAGTAGTTACAGGAACTTCTTTATCTAAAAGTGGAACTATCTCAAAACGGCTATCGCCTAAACAAAGAGGTTTTTTTACTTTGGCAGAGGCTTGTGAAAATGAGGTAACTCCAGCTATAACTTCACTCTTTTCATAGAGCTTTGGTTCTTGCTCTTTGATAATATCCAACAGATAGTAAACTGTACTATAGATAGCACTATCTCCTAAAGTTACAAAACTAAGTGAGTTATACTGCTTAAACCCTTTGTAGAGAACATCTACTTGATACTGCCAATCCTCTTGATGAAAATGCATAGGAGTATAGACAGCTATAATTGGTTTTTGGAAATTATGCTCTTTCATAAGCTTAGTTACTATCTTATGTGTGAGTGATTTTTGAAAACTATGGTCTTTACTTTTTGTAGGTACACAGATGGCATCTGAACTTTTTAGTGCTTTTAGTGCCTTGATGGTTATTAGGTCAATATCCCCAGGTCCTAAAGAGACCATATTTAACTTTTTAGTGTCCAAGTTTGGTAATCTCTTCTTTGATATTTTGCATTAAGATAGTACGGATACTTTTAAGCTCAATAAGATTAAATCGCTCCGATTTAGTAATAGATGGAACAATACGAGAGGTAAAATGCTCTCCAAGCTCATCTCTAATCTCAGCCATATCTTTTTTATAGTGGTTACCACTTACTAAAAGAAGAGGTACTACTTGAATATGGGTTATACCATCTTGTTTCATCTGCTCCACAAGTCTCTCTTTTATGGCATAATAAGGGAAAGCTCCCTCTAGTGAGCAAGTATAATTTTTACTTCCAATAAGCTTTAAAAACTCATCAGTATAACTTACTGAACTTAGCCCTGCGATATCTAGTAGAGGTACACCGTGAATGACATATAAGTTTGCCCATTGTTCATTACTAATGGCATCATTTAACTCTTTTAGTGCCAAAGAGGTCTCTTTGGTTTTGTTTATAATTGCTTTAGTGTATCGTATGTTTGCCAAAGAGAAACTATTGAACCCTTTTACTATACGCATAAGAAGCTCATGTTCATCTGTAGGAAATAGGTTTACAGAAGTGACTATGATATTTTTATAACCCATCATATCTACATCTGCTAAAACTTGTGGTAGATTTTTGTACTCTATATTACGCTTACTAAGGTCTTTGAGTACCATTCTTGATGAAAAAGATAAAAATATATCAATCCCTTCAAAGTTCTCTTCAACCTCTTTTTTAAGCTCAAGATACATCTGTTGCTCTATGACAGAGCCAAAACAAGCCAAGATAATGGCTGTATCTTTTTTATAATGTCTATAGCGTTTCATACTACGCCTGACAGTTTGTTAGACGTTTATTAAGAAAGATATTGCAACTATCACTTTTGTACCATGCTTTAACAGCCGATAAGATAGCCAAGTCAATAAGTGGCTCAAGAAGAACTACTAGCATATATGCTCCACCAAAAGTTAGTACATTATGGATATTTTCAGCACTAAATCCTTGACCATAAAATGCCCAAAATGCAACCCAACTCACGATAGCACCTTCCCAGATAACAGACATTTTTAACATCTGTGTATAGCTAATATCTTTATAGGCAGTACCTTGTGGCACAATCTTTTTAGTTGCCATATTGAGGATTAGCATACTTGCTAAGAGTGTTGTAACATTCATACCATATTGAGGTAAATCAAACTGAGCTACAGTTACACCTTGAAGCAAAAGACCAAGAGCTAAACCTAACATAGTAGGTGCTACACCAAACAACATAAGCATAGTCGTACCTAAAATAAGATGGACTTCACTCACCCCAACAGGATAGTGAGGTAAAACCTCAAAAAAAGTAAATACTAAACCAATAGTAATAATAGTTCTAAGAATTAAAGATAAAACACCACTTTGCTTAATATGCTCCCAAGCCAATTTTGCTCCCATACCTACAACAGCTACGCCTGTACCATAACTTAAAAATATTTTAGCCCCTGTCACAACACCTGGTTCTATATGCATTTTATTTTCCTTTAAAGATTTTTCAGAAGTATAGCAAATAAAGTATAATATATAATAACCGAGTAATGTTTCACAAAATTTTAAGTATAATAAATAAATTTTTTAAGGTAACCTAGATATGAATAAAGAGTTAAATGCAGACCTGCTTAACCCAACGTCAATTGATTTTTGTATGCTTGATTATGATTGTGCTTACATTCCTGACAATCAAGTACGTATGAATTACAAATATGTAACCCAAGCATCTAAAGAGTTTACATCATCTGTTATAGCAAGAGGTTGGAGACGTTTTGGAAAATACTTTTTTTATCCTATATGTAATGGTTGTAATGAGTGCAAAAGCATACGCATAGATGCTAAAAACTATCACCCTTCAAAGTCACAACGTAAAGCCATAAAACGTAATGCCAATACCAAGATTGTTATACAAGAACCGACTATAACACAAAGTCATATAGACCTATATAACAAATACCATACATATAAAAATCAACATGATGGCTGGAAACATAGAGATATTAATCAAAATGAATATTATGATAATTTTGTAGATGGTGCATATAATTTTGGAAAAGAGGTACTCTATATAGTAGATGACAAACTTGTAGGTGTAGATCTCATAGATATACTTGATGATGGTATCAGTTCTATATACTTTTACTATGATCCAGACTATGCACGTCTATCTTTAGGTACATTCTCTTTACTATATCAGATACAACTAGCAAATAGACTAAAACTTCCATGGATTTACTTAGGATATTGGGTAGATGGATGTAAAGCATTTGCCTATAAAGAAAACTTTAAGCCACAAGAGATATTAGATGGATTTCCTCATATCTCCCAGCAACCTTTGTGGGAGAAATTTGATAAATAGTTAATATTTATTTTACAAATATCTCTTATCTCCCCACCATTAATGATTAATGGCAAGGATTTACGAGAAAAGTAGTAAATTTATATATTAAAAGTCACCACTTGCAGCTTTATCTTGTATCTCATACATAGTTTTTTCAACACTTTTTGCAAGTTTTAACATCTTAGGAGGAAGAGGATAACCACCGTGAATCATAAGTCCTAAATCCATAGTAACTAGATATTTATCACCTTTTTTATCTTCAATAAGCATTATTCTACAAGGCATAAATGCTCCAAACTCTTTAGAGTAGTCAAGGAATGTCTGAGCTATACTTCTACTACAAAAAGAGAATATTCTTGTATAATGGCTTTTTGGAGCACCAGCAGTAAGAGGGGTACCATCAAACATTGTAACATCACCAACCATCATCATACCATTCTCTTCAGCTATAGATTTCATAGTATCTGGCATATCATCTATATCAACATCTTTACCAACTTTTACTACTCTAACCATTGCTGATGCTGCATTTCCAGTTGCCATAACATCTTTCATCATCTTACTATAAAGATCCATAGCTTGTGGATCCATTTTACTTACAGCACTTCCAAATTTAACATATCCTACTAAACCTACTAGTAGTGCTATAGCACCAATGATGCTTAAGATACTTTTAATAAAACGCATCTTTTCTCCTTTTATGTTTATAGTGTACATAATGTACACTATAAGATTATTTTATTTTTGTTTTTTTACTTTTTGTGTTGCCTTTAAAATCAACCCAAGTAAGTTCTAACTTATCTCCAGCTTTTGCAACATTTGATTTAAATTTAAATTTAATCATAGGATTTTTTGAGAAAAATTGACTTGTACTTGCATCATAAACAATTTTATCATTTACTGTCGCAGTAATATGAGTGATAAAGTTTGCCTCTTTCCCTTTTTTCTTTGCTTGATCGTATGTTAAATTATCGTGTTTTAGTAGAGCCTTTGCAGCTATAACATCACCTTTTACTTTTGCTTTTAATTTCATAATATTCCTTTATTTATCTTATAATTTGTAAAGGATTAACCTTCACAACCACCAAGTGCAACTTCTATACTTTTTTTAGCCATATAGTATTTCCCATCTTTACCTTCAACAACTATAGCAACATCTCCAGATTGTTTCATTTTAATTTTAAGAAAGTTATCTACAACCATATTGTCGTTTATTTCAAATACTGCTACTAATGATTCAGGATTTACATCTTGAAAAACTGCAACACTTTTTGCATCTATACTACTTTTAAAAGCAACAGGAACTTGTCCACCATTATTGGCAACTTTTGGAAGTTTTAATTTTATACCACTCTCTTCAACTTTTACATCACCATAAAGGTCTTTTATAGCAGCATTAATACCTGTCATAGTAGGTTTTTTACCATCAAATACATTTTTTTCTATCCATGCTGATGGTTTCTCTTTTCTAAGGTCATTAGCACTAAGAGGTAATGTTGCTACAAGAGCAGTTAATCCTAATCCAAAAAATTCTCTTCTTTTCATATTTTTCCTTTAAAATTTTATTTATCTGAAATAAAAAGCTAAACAGATAATTTAATTAATATGATATATACTATCATATTAATTATTAAATATAACTTTATATTATTTACTTGACTTTATAATAAAGTCAACAACTTTTTTAAACTCACTATCTGAAAGTCCACCTGCACCACCCTTAGGAGGCATAGCACCTTTACCACTAATAGCTGTCTTGTATAATGTATCCATTCCTTGTTTAATACGAGGAG
>JALUBF010000065.1 GCA_027045015.1 Sulfurovum sp. | reverse complement strand
GTACCAAATTATGATTACAATAGTTGGGAGAAGTTTGAAAATGGTAACTTCGATAAATTACTTACTCGTGATCAGATAGAGAAGATGAGAGATAGTGGAGTTATAGAGTTTGGGTCACACACTTTAAATCATAAAAATTTATCTACAATTATAAAAGATGAAGCTATAAAAGAGATAATAGATTCTAAAAAAGAGGTAGAGAAGATAGTTAAAAAAGATTCAAAAGCATTTGCATACCCTTATGGAAAATATAGTGATGAACTTATAGATATGGTAAAAGATGCAGGTTATAAAAGTGCTACTATTGTAAAGAGGGGATTTTATAATAAAAATGAACCATTTACTATAAAACGTATAGGTATTTTAGGTACAGAATCTTTTTTTGATTTTTATCTAAAAGTCACAAGAATAAGGAATAAATTATGAGTAAGATAGTAGCCTCCGTATATATTATCTGTCAAGATGAAGCTAAACATATAAGAAGAGTATTGGAGAGTGTAAAAGATTTTGATGAAGTGGTTATTGTTGATAGTGGAAGTAGTGATGAGACACTAGAGATAGCAAAAGAGTACACAGATAAAATATATCATCAAGAGTGGCTTGGTTTTGCAGCTCAAAAAGAGTATGCAAAAGAGCTATGTTCTAACGAATGGGTATTGAACTTAGATGCAGATGAGCAGTTAAGTCCTGAACTTAAAGTTGAGATAGAGAAGATAATAGAAGAAGATAGTATAGATGGATTGGATATTAAGATAAGTAGCAAATATCTAGGAAGTTTTAATCATCCTCTATCCAAATTCAATAGACGTATACGTTTTTTTAGAAAATCAAAAGGTTATTATCCTGAAAAACTGGTACATGAATCTATAGTAGTAAATGGAGTTATAAAAAGAGCAAAAGGGTTTATTTTTGATTATGGAATTTTAGATCTGAAGACACATATATCTAAAATAAATGACTACTCATCGCTTAGAGCAAAAGAGAAAGCTCAAAAATTAAAAAAAGCCTCTTTGGTAAAGCTAGTTGGAGTATTTCCTCTATCCTTTTTTAAATCATACATAATCAAAAGAGGTTTTTTAAATGGTATTAGAGGATTTATTGCTGCAACCAATAATGCTTATTATGCTTTTTTAAAAGAGGCAAAACTTTATGAAAAAAATATGTAGAATAAGAGATAATTTATCTTAAAAACTAACTTTCATACCACCATAAAATTTATTATTAAATAATTTATCATACTCTTTATAATTTGTATATATATTTCTATATCCTGTAAAGATATGAATACTTGGTATAACCTCCATATTGGCTTCAACTCTAAAATCACGGAAATTATCACCATCTTTAAAAGTCAATACTGATGGTGAATAAGTTATACTTGTAGATATTGTTGTTTCTGGAACAGTATCATTAAATGGAACTTCAAAAGATGCTTTTGCATATAGAGGAAGAGCTAGAAAATCTGATGCAAATATAGATTTAAGACCAAAACTTAATGATATCCTGTCAGCTAGAGGTAGACTATTCATAGCACTTATTCCTATTGTCCCCATATTATTTGTATCAGTATGAAGATATGAGCTATCAATAGTATATGTTGTACCATTAGAGTAATTATTTAGACTATTTAAATCTAAAGATACAATAGCTTCAATATCTTTATTATTAATATTTAAGCCTATACTATTTTGTGCCATAAGAATATTTACTGATAGTAAACTACTCAATATAAGTTTTTTAATTTGCATAAAAAATCCTTTAATATTTATTGATATAATAATATCATTTTTTTTATTAATCTGCTGGCATATAGTTTTTTTTCTTATCTTCTCTTGCTTGTTTAGCTTTTTTCTGTTTCTCTTCCATCATTACAGCATCTCTTAAATCCTCTTCATTATCATATCGTGCAGCATCTATAAATTTTGATTGGTCATCAAACTGTCCAGTTTTTAGACCCCAAAGAAGGGCAATAAGCCCTAATGCTCCAAGAAATGTAGATACGCTTATCATTAAAATAATTATATTATCACTCATAATTTATCCTTTTTATTTAGAGAGTTTTACTCTTTTTATTCTCATAGAATTACCTACAACTATGAGTGAACTAAGACTCATAGAGAGTGCAGCCACAAGAGGTGTAACATACCCCATAACAGCTAGTGGTATGGTTATAGAGTTATATAGTAGAGATAGTGCCAAATTCTCTTTTATAGCTCGGTATGAACGTTTAGATAGAATATAAGCTTTGTAGATACTTTTTGGTTTTTCGTCCATTAGTACAACATCACTTACAGATATAGCAACATCTGTACCATTTCCCATAGCAATAGCGATGTTTGATTGTGCAAGAGCTATGGCATCGTTTATCCCATCTCCTACCATAACAGTAACTTTACCATCTCTTTGTTTTTGTTCTATAAAAGATGCTTTGTCTGCTGGCATTAGTCTGCTATGAATTTCACTTATGCCTACCTCTTTAGCAACTCTTTTTGCACTCATCTCATGGTCACCAGTAAGCATTACTACCTCTACACCTAGAGATTTAATGTTGGCTATAGCCTCTTTTGCTCCCTCTCTTATGGTGTCACTTAACTCAAATTTACTAACTACTTCATCATCTATAGCAAAGTAGAAGAGGGTATGCTCACTATCTTGCTTGGAAGAGATGTTGTATTCACTTAGAAAAAGAGCATTTCCACCCAATAGTATCTGGTTTTTGTATTTTGCTCTTATCCCTTTAGCTTGAATAGTTTTAATATCTTCAAGGTTTAATTTCTCTATCTTTTTATCTTCTTTTTCAAGATAGTTTTTTATCCCTTTTGAGACAGGATGATTTGATGTATCTACCAAAGCATATAGTAGCTCTTTATTGTACTCTTTATAGATTGTCTCATTTACTACTGATGGTTTTCCCTCAGTGATAGTTCCTGTCTTATCCAGAGCAAGTATATCACTCTTTGCCATAGTCTCAAGATATCCTGCCTCTTTAAATAGTATGTTGTTCTTTGCAGCCATGGCAATCCCTATCAGTGTTGCCATAGGAGTAGCAAGTCCTAAAGCACACGGACAAGCTATAACAATAACTGATATACTTATGATAAGTGCTGTCTCAAAGACTCCAGCATAAATCCACCAAAAGATAAATGTAGCCACAGCAATAAGTAGGATAATAGTAGAGAAGTATCCAGATACTCTATCTGCCAATCTCTCTATGTATGGTTTTTTAGTGATTGACTCTTCAAGTAGTGATACTATGGAGTAGAGTAGTGAACTAGATGCATCTTTGGTTGCTTTGTAGTGTATGACTGAGTCAAGGCAGATAGATCCACTTAGTATCTCATCACCTTTTGTTTTAAGTAGAGGTTCATTCTCTCCTGTAAGTGAACTCTCATCAAATGAGCCTTCACCACTTGTTAGTTCGCCATCTATGACTACCTTTTCTCCTGGTTTTAACTCTATAACATCATCTAGTTGAACATTCTCTATACTAACTAGAGATTTTTCATTATTTTTGACAATAGTCACTTCTGTAGGAGTACTTCCCATTATGGAATCTAGTGTATCAACGGCGTGTTTTTTACTAAGAACTTCAAGATATTTACCAACTAGTACAAAAGTGATAATCATAACAACAGAGTCAAAATATACCTCACCAGTTTGTGTAACCATCGCATATATAGAGTAGATATAGGCTAAAATAGCACCAGAAGATACGAGTGTATCCATATTGGCAATGCGATTTTTAAATCCATAGTATGCACCTCTGAAAAATATCCAACCACTATAGAAGAGTACAGGAGTAGCTAGTACAAATTCAGCAATATTTAGTATGTTTTTAAACTCCTGTTTTATACCAGTAAAGTAACCAGCATATTGGGCAATGGCAATCCACATAATATTCATTGAGCCAAATACAGCAACTAATATGCGTGAGTAGTAGGCTTTACGATTTTTAACGGCTCTCTCTTCTTGTAAAGATGGATCGTATGGGTAGGCATTGTATCCTATGGAGCGTATAGTCTCTATGATTTTAGATAGTTTTATAGTATCTGGTTCCCATACCACTTTAGCTTTGTTGTTTGTATAATTTATAGTAGCTTCTATGATACCATCAGTTTTATGAAGTACTTTTTCATTGAGCCATACACAAGCTGAACAGTGGATACCCTCTATGATGAGGTTTATCTCATATAATTCATCTTGATTTACTTTTATGTATTTGTTTTTAAACCCTTCAAGGTCAAACTTTTCCAAATCAACATCAATTTGATTTGCAGGTTGAAGTTTAGTATCTCCTAGTTTGTCATAAAAACTATCTAAGCCTTCGGCATTAAGGAGATGATATACCCCTTGACACCCTTTACAACAAAAGTAGTTTTCACCATCAACAATCATCACATCTTCACTAAAGCTAAGATTACAGTGGGTACATTTAACTTCTGCCAAGATAAATCCTTTTTGTTTTATAGGAGTTATTTTATCTAAAAAGAGTAAAAAAGTATGGTCTTCTTTGACATTTCAGCCAAAAAGGATTATAATAACACCACTTACGCATTAAAATAATGTAATACTTTCCAAGTCATACCCAAAAACAAGAGGACATATGAGCGATAACAAAAAATCTTCTAATGGTAATAATAACCATAGAAAAAGTAGAACACACGTGCCAGTTAATGGTCACAAAATTGAAGACCTTCAAAATCTCCCACTTACTGAACTTGTCAAGATAGCCAAAGAGGTAAAAGTAGAAAATCCAAATGAGTTTCAACGAAAAGATCTTATCTTTGAGATATTAAAATCACAAGTATCTGCTGGTGGATTTATCTTATATACTGGTATCTTAGAGATAATGAATGATGGTTATGGCTTTTTACGTTCTATAGATGGAAACTTTGCAAATTCAAGTAACGATACCTATGTAAGTGGTACACAAGTAAAGCGTTTTGCACTTAGAAATGGTGACATTGTTACAGGTCAGGTACGTGCGCCAAAAGATCAAGAAAAGTACTATGCACTTCTTAAAATAGAGGCTATTAACTACTTGCCACCAGATAAATCAAAACAGCGTCCTTTATTTGATAATCTTACACCTCTTTATGCGATGGAACAGCTTAAGATGGAGTACAATCCAGTAAAAATGACAGGTCGTGTACTTGATCTCTTCTCTCCTATAGGTAAGGGACAAAGAGCATTGATTGTTGCACCTCCTCGTACTGGTAAGACAGAGCTTTTAAAAGAGTTAGCTCACGGTGTAACACACAATAATCCAGATGCATCACTCATGGTACTTCTTGTAGATGAGAGACCAGAAGAGGTTACAGATATGCAACGCTCAGTTAAGGGTGAAGTTTATGCTTCTACATTTGATTTACCTGCACAAAATCACGTACGAACTGCTGAGATGGTGATAGAAAAAGCCAAAAGACGTGTAGAGATGGGTAAAGATGTCATAATTTTACTTGACTCTATCACACGTTTGGCACGTGCATACAATACCGTAACACCAAGTTCTGGTAAGGTACTCTCTGGTGGTGTAGATGCAAATGCTTTGCATAAACCTAAGCGTTTTTTTGGTGCTGCTAGAAATATAGAAGAGGGTGGAAGTTTAACTATTATAGCTACAGCATTGATAGATACTGGTTCTCGTATGGACGAGGTTATATTTGAAGAGTTTAAGGGTACAGGTAACTCAGAAGTGGTACTTAGCCGTCACGTATCTGAACGTCGTATCTATCCTGCTATTGATGTAACTAAGTCTGGTACACGTAAAGAGGAGCTTATGGTAGATGCTGTTACACTTCAAAAAGTGTGGGCATTACGTAATGCTATGCAAAATATGGAAGAGGTAGAAGGTCTTAAGTTCCTATTCTCTAAAATGATGAAAACAAAATCAAATGAAGAGTTTCTATCTATTATGAATGATGGTGCATAAATAAAAAATGTTAAAAATCGGCATCTTTGATTCTGGTTTGGGTGGTTTGACAGTAGTTCAAGCTATCTCAAAAGTTATCAAAGGTGCTGAACTTTTTTACATAGCCGATACAAAAAATGCTCCATATGGTGATAAAACTACAAAAGAGATACTTCAATATTCGCTAGATATAACAGAATATTTTTTAAATAATCATCACATAGATGCATTGGTTATAGCTTGTAATACAGCTACTTCAGCGTCTATCTCAACACTACGTAAAATATATCCAAATCTTATAATAGTTGGTACAGAACCAGCAGTAAAACCTGCTATAGAGCAGACTAAAACAGAAAAAGTAGGAGTGCTTGCAACACCTGCTACTCTTAGGGGTGACAAATACCAAAGTCTAATCAAAAATCTAACTACTACTAAAGATGTAGAACTTTATGAACAAGCTTGTGCAGGACTTGTTGAACATATAGAAAATCAGACACTAAAGAGTAAAGAGAGTATGGAACTTTTAAAGAGATGGTTGCTTCCTATGAAAAAAGCTAATGTAGATACTATCGTTCTTGGTTGTACTCACTATCCTTTAGCAAGTAGTGTCATAGAAGAGATAATGTCAAAAGATATTATACTTTTAGATTCAGGTAGAGCCATAGCTAATAGACTACTAGCACTACTAAAAGAAGTAGGATATAAAAATAGTGGAGAGTTGGAGTTAAATCTCTATACTACAGGTGATATAGATAGAGATTTTGTCAATAGACTTATAGGTAAAAGTATAAATACTATAGACCTATAGCGTCTCTTACTGTTTGCATTTTGCTTTGAGCAATAGCTTGAGCTTTTTTTGCTCCCATAGCCAATATATCATTTACTTCGTCCATATGAGATAGATAGTATTCGCGTTTTTCTCGTGCTTCACCCAACTCTTCCCATATAAGCTCTTTTAGGTACTTTTTAAAGTGTCCATAACCCTCTTTTCCACTTTTGTAACGCTCTTGAAGTTCTAGTTTCTGTTTGGCATCTAAAAAGAGTGAAGCTAAAGCATATATGTTATCATCTTCCCACTCTAAAGGCTCACCCAATGGAGTTGATGAAGAGATGATTTTATTACATCTTTTTTGTAGTGGTTTCTCATCCATAAAAAGGTCAATAGCATTATCATAAGACTTTGACATCTTCTGCCCATCAATACCTGGGATAGTAGCCACCTCTTTTGCTACCTTATGCTCTGGTAGTACAAATATCTCACCATATTCATTGTTAAATTTAGTAGCTATATCACGAGTCATCTCTACATGTTGAATCTGGTCTTTTCCTACAGGAACTATCTGTGTATCTAACATTAAAATATCAGCAGCCATAAGTACAGGGTAGCTAAATAGTGCATGGTTAGCAGGTATCCCTTTTGCAACTTTGTCTTTATATGAGTGAGCGCGTTCAAGAAGTCCCATAGGTGTAAATTTGGATAGTATCCAATAAAGCTCTAAGACCTCAGGCACATGACTTTGTACCCAAAATGTTGTCTTATTTGGATCAATACCAACTGATAGATAATCAACAGCTGCATCAATAGTATATTGTTTAAGTGTTTTAGCATCTTTTGATGTAGTAAGTGAATGGTAGTTTGCTATAAAAGTAAATAGTTCATTATCTTCTTGCATCTCCACCATAGGTTTCATAGCCCCAAAATAGTTACCAATGTGAAGTTTTCCTGAAGCTTGTATTCCTGTAAGTACACGCATAGTTATTCCTGAATAATTTTTTAAAATTATAGCAGGAAATTAAAAATTAGGAATTAGAAATTTATTAAAATTCATCATCTTCTTCAAATCTTTGACCACGTTTACGTGTTACTATGTCAAGTGGCACACCTTCAAAATCAAATTTATCTCTAAAAAAGTTTGTCAAATAGCGAATATATGAGAAGTGTAAAAACTCAGGACGGTTGGTAATAAGAGCAATCTTTGGTGGTTTGGTTTCATACTGTGTAGCAAATTTTATATTTACAACAGCTCCATTGTGTGAGGGTACATGGTGACGACGAATGGCATTACGTAGAGCATCATTAAGTTCTGAAGTAGGGATACGTCTTTTATATCTTCCATATATATCTACTATCTGCTCAAGTATCTTGTTTACACGAAGTCCAGTCTTTGCCGATATAGTTATGAGTGGTGCATAGTGTAAGAATTTAAGCTCATCTCTCACATCATCTACTACCTCTTCATATGTTCTGTTGTCTTTTATATCCCATTTATTTAAAACTATAAGACATGCAAGTTTATGCTCTTCTATAAGTCCTGCTACACGTTCATCTAGTTCAGATATCTGCTTGGTTGAGTCAAGGACTAGTAGTACAAGATTTGCTTTTTTTAGCATTTCAGTAGTACGTGTAAGAGCATATTTTTCAATGCCAACTATCTTGGAGCGTTTACGAATACCAGCAGTATCTATAAATGTAATCTCATGGTCAGCATACTCAATCTTATCATCAATAGGGTCTATGGTAGTACCTGCTACATTAGAGACAACAGAACGCTCTTCACCAAGTAGAGTATTAAGTAAAGATGATTTTCCTGTATTGACACGTCCTATGATGGCTACTCTTATCTCTTTATCATCATCTTCTTTATATTCGGCGTGTATCTGTTCAACTATTTGGGCAAAAGGGTCTATTTCATCCTCTTCAAGAAGAAGCTCTTCCTCCTCTTTAGGAGCAGGTATATGCTCTTCTAACCATGCATAAAAGTCATTAAAATAACGGTTATGACTTACAGACATAGGAAAAGTAGCATCAGCACCAAACTCTAAAAATTCCCAGTAACGCTCCTCCTCTTTATCATTGTCTATCTTGTTTACTACAAGTGCTAAAGGTTTTTTCATCTCTTGAAGTTTGTAAAATAGCTCTTTATCTTCTGTATCTGGTATAGTTTTACCATTAACCATATATATGATAATATCAGCCTCATTGGCAGCTTTGAGTGAAAACTCTGCTACTTTGGAAAAGAGTTCAGATGAGTAGTCTATCCCTCCAGTATCTAGTACTTCAAACTCACGATTACCTGAGATAGTAACTATACGTTTTTTTATATCACGAGTAGTACCAGACATATCTGAAGTTATGGCATCACGTTGACGAGCGAGACGGTTAAAGAGTGATGATTTACCAACATTTGGTCGTCCAACAATAGCTACTTTTTTTAGTGGTTGTTCTTGCATTTAATTTTCTTTCAATTTGTATTCTCTTTATATATAAAGAGACGGAGGTTAAGTTATTGGAATTATAGCATACTTTCAGTAGGCATTTACTATATATAGATTTTAGTATACACGATTTATTCACGTAATTATAGTAAAATTTGATTGAATATTGATTAGTAAGGATTATTATGAGAAGATTATGTTTAACACTATTTATACTTTTTTTGATGTTTAGTTCTGTCTCTTTTGCAAAAGTTATAGAGTTAAATTACAAAGCAACATTTGGCATATTTGGTACAGTAGGGCATATAGACAATATATTGACACAAGATAAAAAAAGTTACAAGATAGATACTAGCGTTAAACTTGCAGGATTGGCAAAGATAATAATGGGTGGGCAGGTTGAACACTATATCTCCAAGGGTCATATGCAAAAAGGACTTATGGTTAGCGATATGTATCAGATGATAAGTAAGAAAAAAGGGAAGGTGACAAGTAAAGAGTATAGAATATATCATAAGAAGAGATATGTGATAAAAAGATATCGTAAATGGATAAACGGCAAATTGGTAGAAGATAGTAAAAAAAGATTATCTTTTTATGCTAAAGATGACCTTCTTACTCTTTACTTCAATCTAGGAAAAGCTGTAAATCCAAAAGGTGGTAAAGAGCTATTTAAAGCTGTAGGTTTAGAAAAACAAAAAGGTAGAGTATGGATAAGTGTACCTAAAAATAATCAAGAGTCATTAAGTTATAAAAAAGATTTGGGAAGTGGGGCAAAGATATATGCAAAAGCTTTAATCTACCAAAGAAATTTTAGAAAGAAAAAAGGAGATATATTGCTATCTGTAGCTAATGATGGTTTCATCAATAAAGCAGTTATAAAAGATGTACTTTTTTATGGTGATGCAAAGTTGATACGAGTAAAATAGATTTGAACTATTTATGCTACACTTCCATAAAAATTTAGGACTATTTTGAAAAAAACGATAAAAAATATGGATAGAGGCATTCTTTTTATGCTTTTAGCCTCTCTTAGTTTTGCTTTTATGGGTGGTTTTGCAAAGGTGGTTAGTCAAGTACTTCCACCTGTTGAGGTTACATTTTTTAGAAACATATTTGGTGTTGTACTTGTAGGTATATCCATTTGGAGAGTTCCTTTAAAACAGACAGGAGGTAAGTTTTTGCTTCTTATTTTTCGTGGTTCTATGGGGTTTGTTGCACTTTTAGCATATTTTTACATTATGGCATACATTCCTCTTGGTGAGGCAGTAACTTACAATAAAACATCTCCTATATTTGTCGCTATATTTGCATATATTTTTCTAAAAGAGAAGTTGCACCCATCAGCTATGATAGCTATTGTCCTTGGTTTTATAGGTATTGTACTTATAGCTCAACCTAGTGGTGGTGGGTTTGACAGATATGATATCTTGGGTATCTTTTCTGGTATAGGTGCAGCACTTGCATACACCTCCATAAGAGAGCTTAGAAAGTACTATGATACACGAGCCATAGTTATGTCATTTATGGGAGTTGGTACGGTTGCACCACTGATTTTAATGCTTTTTACTCCATATATAGATGTTCCAAAAGATTTAGACTGGATGTTTGCTAAGTTTGTTTATCCTAAAGGTATAGAGTGGGCTTATGTTAGTGCTGTTGGTATATTTGCTACAATTTCTCAACTACTTATGACAAAAGCTTATGAGCTTACAAAGGCAGGTATAGTTGGTACTATTAGCTATACCAATATAGTCTTTGCTTTAATTATAGGTGTAATACTTGGAGACCCTATTCCTGATATTTGGACAATTTTAGGTATAATCTTAGTTATATTTTCAGGGTTACTAGTAGCTCTACCAAAAGGAAACAGATGATACTAATAGCAGGTCCTTGTGTACTAGAGAGTCGTGATAATGTTATGCGTATAGCAGAGTCATTAGGTAAATATCAAGATGATTGTACAAAAGAGTTCTACTTTAAAGCTAGTTTTGATAAAGCAAATCGTACCTCTTTGGACTCGTTTAGAGGACCTGGGCTTGATGAGGGGCTTAAGATGCTTCAAGAGGTAAAAGAGCAGTTTGGCTACAATATTTTAACAGATGTTCATGATTATACACAACCAAAAGCAGTAGCTGAGGTAGCAGATGTACTTCAAATCCCTGCATTTTTATGTCGTCAGACAGATTTGCTTGTAGCGTGTGCCAAGACATCGGCAATAGTCAACATCAAAAAAGGGCAGTTTTTAGCACCTCAGGCTATGGAACACTCCGTTAAAAAGATACTTAAGAGTCGTGGTTTTGATGGTGAAGCTACTTATGAAAATGCACAGAAATATAATGTATGGCTAACAGAGCGTGGTTCTACATTTGGATATGGTAACTTAGTAGTAGATATGAGAGGTCTTAAGCAGATGAGAGAGTTTGCCCCTGTGATATTTGATGCAACACACTCTGTACAACAACCAGCATCTGGTGGTGCTACAAGTGGAGGTGATTCGGAGCTTGTACCATATCTATCTCGTGGGGCAGCAGCAGTGGGAGTAGATGGTTTTTTCTTTGAGACACATTTTGATCCGACTATAGCACTAAGTGATGGTCCAAATATGATAGAGTTAAGTAAATTAGAAGAGCTAATCAAACAGATAGATGCTATTAGAAGTATCGTAGAGTAAATATATATAAAGGAAAAATATGAAAACAGTAGAAGGAAATCTACAAGTTGATAAGAGCAAAAAAGTAGCGATAATTAATGCAAGATTTAACCACTTCATTACAGATAGACTTGTTGAGGGTGCAAAAGATGCTTATGCAAGACATGGTGGTAATGCAGAAGATTTAGACCTTATTTTAGTTCCAGGGGCATTTGAAATTCCATTTGCACTAGATAAAGCACTCGCATCTGGTAAATATGATGCTGTATGTTGTGTAGGTGCAGTTATACGTGGTTCTACTCCTCATTTTGACTATGTCTCAGCAGAGGCAACTAAAGGTGTGGCAAATATGGCACTAAAATATGGTAAACCAGTAACATTTGGTGTGCTTACTGTCAATAGCATAGAACAAGCCATAGAGCGTGCTGGTACAAAAGCAGGAAATAAAGGTGGTGAAGCTATGGTAGGATTGATTGAACTGATAAATCTTTATGGGGAGTTATCTTAATGGCAACTAGACATCAAGCACGAACAGCAGTAGTAGGACTTCTATATGCCTATGATTTAGGTAATGAAAATATCTCTAAATTCTCAGATGAGATACTAGAAGAAGATAAGATACGCAATAAACAAAGAGAGTTTTCAAATTCACTTTTTACGGGTACTATTGAACATTTGGAATTTTTAGATAAAGAGATAAAAGAACACCTTACAGAGTGGGACTATGATGATATTGGTAAAGTTGAAAAAGCCATTATTAGACTTGGAGCTTATGAGATAATCATAGCTAAGACAGATAAAGCTATCATCATCAATGAATCAGTAGAACTTGCAAAAAAACTTGCAGATGATAAATCACCTAATTTTATCAATGGTGTACTTGATGCAATAGGTAAAAATAAAAACGCGTAAGACGATAACCTATTAGGATAAAAAATGACTGTAAATATGACCAAACGAATGACTATAGATGAGGCAGTAGAACTTATCGATAGTGCCGATTTGAAGAGTTTAGGAGAGATGGCACTTGCTCGTAAAAAGCAGATGCACCCAAAGGGAGTGACTACTTTTGTTGTAGATAGAAATATCAACTATACAAATATCTGTTGGGTTGACTGTAAATTTTGTGCATTTTATACTCATGAAAAAAAAGAAGATGCTTATATTCTTACTTTTGATGAGATAGATCAAAAGATAGATGAACTCGTAGCCATTGGTGGAACACAGATACTTTTTCAAGGTGGAGTACACCCAAAACTTGAGATAGAGTGGTATGAGGATTTAGTTGAGCATATCCACAACAAATATCCTCAAGTTACTATTCATGGTTTTTCAGCCATAGAGATAGACTATATAGCTCAGCGTTCTAAACTTAGCATAAAAGAGGTACTAGCTCGACTTAAAGCTAAAGGACTCAGCTCTATCCCTGGAGCTGGTGCAGAGATACTCTCAGATAGAGTTCGTGATATCATAGCCCCTAAAAAGCTAGATAAAGATACTTGGCTAGAGGTGCATAGAGAGGCACATAAACTTGGCATTAAGTCCACAGCTACAATGATGTTTGGAACTGTTGAGACTACACGTGAGATAGTAGAGCATTTTGATCTGGTACGTCAACTTCAAGATGAGACAGGTGGTTTTAGAGCCTTTATTATGTGGAGTTACCAAAGTGACCATACTCAGCTTAAACGTGAACTACCAACCATTACTAAAACTACGCCAAACCAATACCTACGTTATTTGGCAGTTGCACGTCTATTTTTAGATAATGTTCCAAATATCCAAAGTTCATGGGTAACTCAAGGAAGTTATATAGGACAGATGGCACTTCTTTTTGGTGCAAATGACTTAGGAAGTACAATGATGGAAGAGAATGTAGTATCAGCAGCAGGAGCAACTAACTCTATGAACCAAGATGAGATGATAGCACTCATTCGTGATGTAGGAGAAAATCCTGCTAAACGCAATACAGCATATGAAATATTGGAGAGATTTTAATCTTCTATTATGAAAAAATTATTAATATTACTATTTACACTACAAGGATTGGCAATGTCAGCAAGCTTAAATGAGATAACTATAAAAGATACTAAAGTACCTATGATTTTTGAGGAGAGTAAACAGTTACCTATAGTATCTTTTCAACTTGTTTTTAAAAATGCTGGACATCTAGCCAATACTATTGATGGACTTGCTGATATCTCTGCTAAACTACTTAATGAAGGTACATCTAAAGATGGAAGTGTTGGTTTTGCAACCAAGCTTGATGCTCATGCTATTGATATAAATGCTCATGTAGGACGTGAGAGTTTTGTTATAGCAGTATCTGCTTTAAAATCTGAGTTTGATTATGCTATAGATAGACTAGTAGAGTTACTTAAAGACCCTAACTATACTAAAGAGGCACTAACTCATATAAAGTATCAAAAGATTGGTTGGCTTAAACAAAAAGAGTCAGATTTTGACTATATCGCATCTTCACAACTAAGAGCTATACTATTTAAAGGTTCTGCTTTGGCAAGACCATATAATGGTACAGTTGAGAGTATAAATTCACTGAAGCTTGATGATATAAAATCATTTATATCAACACATTTAGGCTATAACAATGCCATAGGTGTAGTAGGTGGTGATATAAATATAACTGAAGCTAAAAGTTACTTATCGAAGATATTGTCCCTTTTACCTAAAGTTGCTACAAAAGATGTAGTAAAAGTAAAAGCATCAGACAAAAATGAGACAGTTCTTATAGAAAAAGATACTAAACAAGCATATATCTTTTTTGGTTCACCATTTAACTTTGCATATAATGATAAAGAGCAATATAAAGCAAAAATAGCAGAGTATCTACTAGGTGGTGCAGGATTTGGTAGTCGTATGATGGAGGAGATACGTGTAAAACGTGGACTTACTTATGGAGTTTATGCAAGTTTACGTCGTACAAAGTCCGTATCTTATATGAGTGGATATCTTCAAACAAAACTTACTACACAAGATGAAGCTAAAGAGCTTATAGAGTCAGTTGTAAAGAAATTTGTAGCAGATGGTATTACACAAAAAGAGTTAGATGATACTAAGAAGTTTCTACTAGGAAGTGAGCCACTGCGTACAGAGACACTATCTCAAAGATTGGGTAGAGCTTACAATGACTACTACTATAAGCGTCCACTTGATTTTTCACAAAAGCAACTAAAGAAGATAGAGTCAGTAACACTTGATGAGATGAATAGTTTCATCAAATCACACAAAGAGCTTTTAGATATTAGTTTTGCTATTGTGACAAACAAAAAAGACTCTTCACAAACTCAATAAAATTACTAGTAACATATTGAATAAAATTTTAAATAACCATTTTTACTAAAAGAAAATAATTGTTATTTAAGGAAGTTTTATATATACTTTCAGCCTATTTAAACCATAAGGAAAGATATATGAAAAAACAATTTCTAATAACAGCACTCATCACTTTAAGCAGTTTTGCTTCTGCCTCACTTATAGATGATGCAAAAAAAGCAGGACTTACTCCAATTCCAACAGATAAAATAGAGCTTATGAAGTTGATAGATAACTCTAAAAATCCTATAAATAATGCTAAAGTAGAGCTTGGGAAAGATCTTTTTTTTGAACCAAGACTCTCAAAAAGTAATCTTATCTCATGTAATACTTGTCACAATCTTGCAACAGGTGGAGTGGATGGCGTATCTGCTGCTATTGGACATAAATGGAGAGTAAACCCTCACCATCTTAACTCTCCAACTGTTTATAATGCAGTATTTATGAAAAAACAGTTTTGGGATGGTCGTGAGCCAGATTTAGAGGCACAAGCACAAGGACCTATGCAGGCAGCACCAGAGATGGCAATTAGTAAGGAAATGGCTGTTAAACGTATTGGTTCTATGCCAATTTACAAAGCCCGATTTAAAGATGCATTTGGTGATGATAATATCACTTTTAAAAAGATTGCTGATGCTATTGGTGTATTTGAGAGAACTTTGGTAACACCATCTAGGTTTGATAAATTTTTAGCTGGAGATGAAAAAGCACTTTCAAAGGAAGAGCAAGAGGG
>JALUBF010000064.1 GCA_027045015.1 Sulfurovum sp. | reverse complement strand
GCTATAAATAGTGACTCTTTAGAAGAGATGTTTCAAAATGCAAGTTCTTATATAGATAAAAATGATGTAGATAAAATCTTAAATATCAAATCAAATAAAAGTATTTATAAATTATTTGAAAATAAAGATAATTTATCCTATTTAAACTATATGATGTCTGTTGATTATAAGGCTTTTATGAATGACGATGTTCTTACCAAAGTTGATAGAGCAACAATGAGTGTAAGTCTTGAGGGTCGTGAACCTTTACTTGATCATAGAATTATAGAATATTTAGCAAGAGTACCAGAAGAGTTGAAATATAAGAATGGACAAGGCAAATATCTTTTAAGACAGATACTTTATAAGTATCTGCCAAAAGAGATGGTAGATAAACCAAAGTCAGGGTTTCAAATACCGTTAAATGAGTGGTTAAGAGGAGACTTAAAAGATTTAGTACAAAAATATTTAAATATAAAATGTTTAGATACTGAAATATTTGATATAGATTATATAGAATCCATAAAGAATGATTTTTTTAATTATAAAAATGATAACGGAACTCAAATTTGGTTTATTCTGATGTATCAGATGTGGAAGGAGAAGTGGCTTGACTAAAATAATAATCTCCCTAAATACATCATGGAACATATATAATTTTAGACTAAATCTAGCAAGAACATTAAAAGAAAATGGCTATGAAGTAGCACTGGTTGCTCCTTATGATGAGTATAGTAACAGACTAGGTGAAGATTTTGAGTATCATGATATTTATATGAATAACAAAGGAACTCATCCTTTAGAAGACTTAAAAACATTGATGGGATTTTATAGATTATATAAAAAGATAAAACCTGATATAGTTTTGAACTATACTATCAAACCAAATATATATGGAAATATTGCTTGTGGTCTCTTAGGGATAAAAACTATAAATAATATTTCAGGTCTTGGAACAGTATTTATAAAAGAGAGTTTAGTTACTAAAATAGCAAAGTATTTATATAGATATTCTCTTGGTAAAGCATCAAAAGTCTTTTTTCAAAATAGTGATGATAGAGATCTATTTATTAACAATGGTTTAGTCTCAAAACAGATATGTGATTTAGTTCCTGGTAGTGGTATAGATACCACTAAATTTAAACCTGTTAAATATGAAAAAGAGGATGAAGTTTTTAGATTTTTACTGATAGCTCGTATGTTATGGGATAAAGGTATAGGTGAGTATGTCGAAGCGGCTAGAATTCTTAAAAATAAATATGAAAATGTAGAATTTCAACTTCTTGGTTCACTTGATGCTTCTAACAATACTGCTATATCTAAAGAACAGATGCAGGAATGGGTAGATGCTGGGTATGTTACATATTTAGGTGTAACTGACAATGTAGAAGAGTTTATCAAAAAAGCTGACTGTGTGGTGTTACCATCATATAGAGAAGGAACACCAAGAACTCTACTAGAAAGTGCTAGCATGGCTAAACCGATTGTAACTACTAATGTAGTTGGTTGTAAAGAAGTCGTAGATGATGAAGTAAATGGCTACTTATGTAAAGTTAGAAATGCTGGGGATTTGGCTGATAAGATGGAGATGATGTTGGGGTTATCTGAGAGTGGAAGAATCCAGATGGGTAAAAAAGGGCGAGAGAAGATGATTCGTGAGTTTGATGAGAGTATTGTTATTGGGAAGTATTTGGAAGTAATCAGTGAGGTATCATCTTCATGATAATCCTAGGCGAAAAATACACCTTCACAAATCTTAAACTAACTTATGTTAAAATACTGTATTACAAAATACAAAAGCAATCCTATAAAGAATAACTTAAACAGAGCGAAAAAATAAAAAAGACAATAGTTCAGGAACAATAAAATCTCAAAGAACACTTTCAAGAGCTTTTCACTCTTGAGACTGTTTGATTTTTGAAGCACTTTTAAAAGTCATTATCTAGAATTTGACTCAAGTGTTTCAATGATCAAACATCTAAAAATATTTGGTTGACAATGATAGAGTATAGTCTTTTGTATATAATTGACTATATAGTGTTTATCAAGTTCTATAACAACTTATTGTTAAATAGTTGAATGAAACAACAAGATATATATTTATGACGCTGATGCTTGAAAAACCTTCTGAGGGTTATAGGCAACATTGTTTTTATAGATTGCTAAAATGATATGAGCAAGCTTTCTTGCAACAATAACTACAGCCTCTTTTTTGGCTCTTCCTTGGGAGACTTTATCTCTAAAGAGCTTATTAAGCTCATCATTGTGCCGAATTGTAGCAATAGCTGCTTGATAGAGAGCTTTTTTAGCAAGTTTTGCACCTCGTTTGGCAATAGGTCCATAAGTGAGTTTATTGCCAGATTGCTCAAGTGTAGGATAGAGACCTAGATAACCAACAAGATGAGAGTTGTTTTTAAATCTACTCAAGTCTCCACACTCACTAATGAGTGCAAAGATAGTTTTATCACTCACTCCAGGTATAGTTCTAAGATTATCAATAATATCCATAACCTCTTGCTCTTCATCTGCATCAAGTGAAACCTGCTGATTAAAGAGTTTTAACATCTCATTTTCAAGTTCTTTTAGCTCCTCTTGTAGAAGCTTTATAACTCGAATATGAGACTTGATAACATAGGCTCTCTCATCTACACCATTGCCTTGATAAACTGAATGTTTAGCAAGTTCTAAAAGCTTAGAGGCTTTCTCTTCGTTAAAGTTATTACCCTTAATACCTCGAAAGGTTTTTAAGATTCTCTCAACACTTGCATGGTGATAATGCTTTGCAGTTGGATACTTCTCAAGTAGAGCAAGCCCCGTTACATTAAATGGGTCTTTTATAACTTGTTCCATCTCTGGAAATACTACAGCTAAAAGTGTGCTGATTTGTCGTTTATGCTTTTTCATCTCTTCAAGAAGATTGTTTTTATGTCTATAGAGTGATTTAATACTTTGATACATATCTTCACTCACATAGGCTTTGGAATATCTTCCTGATTTAATAAGTGCTACGATCATTAAAGCATCAATGTTGTCATTTTTCACTTTCTTCATACTGTCCATCTCTCTAAATCTGTTTGTTTGATAAGGATTGAGTAATAGTACATTAAATCCTTTTTCACTCAGATAAAGATAGAGATTTTCAAAGAAAATTCCAGTCGCTTCCATCCCAATGGTAAAGGTTGAAACTTCATCAATGGGGTTTAAAAGTAAAAGTAGCTCTTTAAAGCCACTCTCATCGTTATTGAACTTCAATGACTTTTTTAAAACTTTGTCATCTTGATTGACCACACAGGCAACATGAAAACTCTTTGCTATATCTATACCTACATAGTAGTGCATCTTTACATCCTTTGTATGTTTAACTTCAATCTTACAGCCTCGTAACGATAGAGAATTAGGGTAGAACCTATTCTTGCATCCTATGGGTAAGTTACTTAGGTTAAACGCAGTATGCTTTCTTAGATAGTAGGCGTGAAACCTTATAAGGAAAAATGACTGTCATTCAACTCTTTAACTGTAAGTTGTTATAGTGTTTGATAAACAAAAATAACTTTATCAAAAACTAAAAAATAATTATCAAATCATTACTCCTTGGGATGTAATGACTGATAAATTTATTATACGAGGTATAATTATGACAGCAACGATAAGATTAGATTCTGCTTTAGCAAGTACATTAGATGATTTAACTACTATGCTACACAAAAGAAAAAGTGATGTTA
>JALUBF010000063.1 GCA_027045015.1 Sulfurovum sp. | reverse complement strand
TATGGTAATGGTGGAAATGATGCAACAATCATTAAAGATGATATAGAACCAATGTACGGTGCAGCTGTTATGCATAGTACCAATTGTAAAATTAGAAAGGTGTAATCATGGCTAGATATGGAATGGCATTAGATTATAAAAACTGTATTAACTGTAAAGCATGTGAAGTTGCATGTAAAGAGGAAAACGGTGTAGAACTTGGTGCAGAAAAGCACCGTATTTGGGTAGGAGGTAACAATCCTGATGGGCAATGGCCAAATTTAGATATAGCTTCAGCTGCATTTATGCCAAGTCAGTGTCAGCAATGTGAAGATGCTCCTTGTCAGGAAGTATGTCCTACTCATGCAACTTACTATGATGAAAATCGTG
This sequence comes from Sulfurovum sp., assembly GCA_027045015.1. GTDB lineage: Bacteria > Campylobacterota > Campylobacteria > Campylobacterales > Sulfurovaceae > Sulfurovum. The sequence goes on along the minus strand of JALUBF010000063.1, from coordinate 3,473 downwards.
TAGTAAGAGTAGATGCTGAGAAGTGTATCTTGTGTTCTTATTGTATGAATGCGTGTCCTTATGATGCAAGATATGTAGATGATAGAACAATGACTATTGATAAGTGTACTTTCTGTTCAGACACAAGATTGGCTCGTGGTGAAACAACTACTGCTTGTCAAAATACTTGTCCAACAAAAGTAAGAACATTTGGTGATTTAGATGATCCAAACAGTGAGATTAGCGAGTTGCTTAGAACGAGAGACCACTTTAGTTTAAAAGCACATCTTGGTACTAATCCAAAATTATTTTACCTAACATAAGGAGTAGAGAATGAAAATAGGTCCATTAAATATTCCAATTAAAGAAGATTTTTCATTAAAATCAATTTTTGGATTTGAAAAAACTCCTCTTAACATCTTTTTAGCAGTGTCTGTGTTGGCAATGTTAGTTATGTTTGGCATTGGAGTTACAACATATTTAACTTATGGTCACCATGCTTATGGTGTTACAAGACAACACCCTTGGGGGCTTTTGATCGCTGTTTACATTTTCTTTGTTGTTAGTTCAACAGGATTTTGTATTGTAGGTTCACTCGGAGATGTTTTTGGTTTTAAACGATTTGAGATGATTTCTAAAAGAGCAATTTTTGGCTCTATCGTTACTATCTTATCTGGTTTTGCTGTTATTGCTTTTGAGATAGGTCACCCTGTTACTATGTTAATCTATAATGTATTAACCCCAGGCTTAACATCAGCTATCTGGTGGATGGGTACACTTTATGGTCTATATTTGACATTTATGATTATTGAGTTCTATTTTTTACTTAATAATGATATGAAAAAAGCAAAAATCTTTGGTTTAACAGGTCTACTTGTAGGTCTTGCTGCTCACTCTAACTTGGGTGGGGTATTTGGTTTTTTGAATGCTAGAACTATTTCAAATGGAGTATATTATCCAACATATTTCATTTTAACAGCATTTATCACAGGTATTTATCTCTCTTTTATTGTTATGGGTTTTAGATATAAGCTTAATTTTGATGAAAAAGTAAAAGATTTACTTGAAGGTTTAGCTAAAATTCAAGGTCTATTAATTGCTATTTTATTTTTCTTTATGAGCTGGAAACTTTTAACAGATGTATATGGTGGTATGCCAAATCGTGCAGATGTTGTTCATCATATGATTCATACAGCACCATTTTGGGCAGAAGTAATCTTTGCAATGCTTATACCATTTTTAGTTATATTAAAAGATTTTGGTAAAAGTCCTAGATTGATGGTTTTTGCTTCTATTATTGGTATGGTTGGTGTCTTCTTTATGAGATATAACTTAGTTCATGATACACAAGTGAAACCGTTACAAATGATGAAAATAACAGAGTATCAACTTCCACCAGAGTGGATTGAGTATTTTCCTAGTGCAACTGAAATTATGATTTCTCTTGGTGGTCTTGGTCTTTGTATCGCACTTTATTATGTTGGAACAAAAGCATTTGACCTTGATGAAAGTCATTAATAAAAAGGAGATAATATAATGAAAAACTTTATAAAAATTTTAATAATTGGTATGATATTCTTAGGTACTAATGCCTCTGCTGATGCATTTAAAGGAGGGCGTATTTTAACCAATTCTATGATTAAAGGTTGTCCTATGCTTCTTCCTGACCTTGCTGGTACTCATAGCAAAACAGAATGGATAGATATAGTTAAAAATGGTAAACTAGATGATACTATACATAGTATTTGCCCAAAAGCAGAAATTAAACCAATTTCTGATGATAGTATGAAAGATGTTCTTGATTATCTTAAATACTATTCAAAAAATGGTGGAGCATTACCAAGTTGTTAATTTAGAACTATTTTACTTGTTCTCACGCAGGAGCGATGGGAACAAGTTAGAGGAAAAGTTTATATACTTTTCCTAAAAAATAGTAGGTTGTATCTCCTCATTATCTACCCCACCATCTTCATTTACTTCAAGTAGTTTTTCCCAAAGTTTATTGCTCATATTTTTATAGCGTATAGAAGTTTCACACTCTGGAGCTAAAACTGTAATGGGTAGTCCACTATCTCCACCTTCTCTAATGGCAGGTTCTATAGGTACTTCTCCTAAAACTCGGGTCTGGTATGCATCTGCTAAAGGTTGAGTTGTCCCTTTGCCAAATATATCATACTCTTTACCACTATCTGGACATATAAATCCACTCATATTTTCTACAATACCTGCAATGGGAATATGAAGTTGTGTAAACATATCCATACTGCGAATTGTATCATCTAAGGCAACCTTTTGAGGTGTGGTTACACATACTCCTGAAGTAACAGGTAGGCTTTGAGCTAGGGCAAGTTGTGCATCTCCTGTTCCTGGAGGCATATCAAATAGTAAAATATCTAAATTCCCCCACTCTATATCTTCAAGCATCTGTTCTATAGCTTGTGTAACCATAGCTCCTTTCCATATGAGTGAAGCTCCTCTTTCAACCAAAGAACCAATAGACATTACTTTAACATTATGAGCCAAGATAGGTTTGATAGTTTTTCCTAAAAAAACAGGTTGTTCACCCTCTATACCCATCATTCTAGGAATGTTTGGACCATATATATCTGCATCTAGTAGTCCGACACGTTTTCCTTGTTGGGCTAAAGCAATAGCAAGATTAACTGTTGTAGTTGATTTTCCAACCCCACCTTTACCTGAACTAACCATAACAAAGTTCTGAATATTTGGAAGTACATTCTTGCCATTGGAGCTAGTCTCTCTAGGCATTTTAGGTTGTGTTATATCTACTATTGTCTCTACATCAAAGGTTGATAATCGTTTTATAATCTCATCTTTTAACTGTTGAGCTATAGTATTAGATGCAGATGGTATATCTAAGTTAATAACTATTTTATTATCTTCGAGTTTAATATCTGATACAAAATTAAAATCTATAATACTTTTTGTAAAACCTGGGTATATGACTTTATTTAATTTTAAATAAATATTGTTTTTTGTTATCATATTAATATTTCCTTTATATAATGATATTGGAAATATAGTATAAGTATCTATAATATAAAGCATAAATTGTATAAATTATTATTTATCCTATCTAAAGAAGTTAGAAAAAGCAGGATTTTATGCTATGCCAACTTGGCATAATCGTTACGACTTCAAACTAAAAAAAGATAAGTTTCGTATAATAACAGGGAGATATGTCATAATAATACAAAGTACAACAGCAAATAATGATATGCTAAAAGATGTTGAGGAAGAGAATTATCCTTGGATAAATAGCAACGATGCAAAAGGAGCAAGTGACAATATGATTTTTGACATATGTTTAAGTATATGTTAAAATACTCTTAAAAACAAGGATTTTAAATGGTATCTTATGCAAGAGATGAGATGGTAGGAATAACAGAACTGAGTAAATCTTTGGGTAAATATCTCGATAAAGTGATAGCAAATCCCTTTAATAAAATAGCAATTATAAGAAGAAATGAACC
>JALUBF010000062.1 GCA_027045015.1 Sulfurovum sp. | reverse complement strand
TTTTATAGAAAAGACCCTACAGCCGTATGACATTAAAGTCCTTTTTCTAATCTTCTTGTAGTAAATACACTATCATCTATTGGTCTATTTAGCTTAATATTATTAAAAGTTAAGATAGTTTTATGTGTGGTTGATTTACCTCTCTTAGTAGTCATAGTCATCTCATCTACTAACCAAATTCCACTATCTTGGTGAATTCTTTTAAGGTCAAGATACTTCTTTTTCCCATTTCTCATAAAGTTAATAGCACGAACTACCATATAGTTATCTTTACGAACAATAGCAATAGTTTTTATATAACCAGACTCATCAATAACCTTTTGATTTCGGGGGGTTGCCTCTATCATCCAAGCATCATGTCCTCTAACTTTAGTCTCTTTTAGAAGTTTAAAATCATAATCTTCTAAATCTCTATCTGTCATATCAAAGTAGGAGAAGTCTGAACCCATAAAGCTAGAACTCTTATCTGCTGATGGAATTCTTTTTACCTTTTTAAGTGCAGGTAGATACAACCACTGGTCATCATCTCTTGATGGATTATCATAATCATAAGTTAAAAAGGCTGTATTTTTAACATCAGCTGGACTTTTGAAAAATAGTGTTTTATACTCATCTTCTCCAAAATCTTTACTATATGATTTTAAATCTCTTGTACGCTCATTTCCATTTTTATCAATAAGCACCATTAGCATATCTTGCTCTAATGTCTGCCCATCATCTCTAGCATCAACCTTTTCCATAATAGCTCTTGCTTTGGCATCATCTGCCATAAGATTAGTTGTAAACAGTGTTACTCCTACACCTAGTAGAAACAGTAGTTTTTTCCCATTCATTTTTTATCCTTTTTGGTTTTCACCGATACTAACTTAAATCGCTTATTAATGTATCCCAATATTTACACAAGCTTTATATAGTAACATTCTAATAGTTTAATGTAGCTTATTAGTTATCACCATATTTATATATTTTTTTTGCTACTACTATAATGAGAGCAGGAGCTAACATAAGGTCAGCAAAAAGAGCAAATAAGATAACTGAACCTGTAATCATACCAAAATTTTGAACTGAAATCATATTTGCTGCCAAATATGCAAAAAATCCGAGTGATAAGACTAGAGAGGTTATAACCATAGCTTTACCTGTAGTAAAAAATGTCTGCTCTATTGCTTTTGTAGAGTCACCACTCTCCATATAGTATCTCTTAAAATTGTGCATAAAATGTATAGTATCATCAACAGCTAAACCGATAGCAATAGAACCAATAAGGAGTGTAAACATATCTAGTGGTATATCCCTTATATACATTACAAGTAATCCCATAATAATAGGTGTTATATTTGGAACCATACTTAAAAGCCCCAATCTAAATGAGCCTAAGATTAACATCATCATTAGAGTAATTCCTATACCTGCTATAATATAACTCACTATAGAAGAGTGTATAGCTTGAGAGAATGTATTTACTAAAAGTGGTGTCATTCCTGTTGTCTCTACTCTATCTTGAGTAAATGTTTTTTTAGCCTCTCTTGTCACATAGGCTAACACTTTAGTTGAGTGAATAGCATCTTGCCATGGCAATTTAATTGTAATTCGTGCTTTAGAGAATTGACTATCAACCACATCTTCTAAATCATCAGAGCCTGAATTTTCAAAAAGTAGTAACTCTTGTGATACTAAATCATGTTTAGTTGGAATGGTATAATACTCCTCTCTATTCTCATGTAATGCTCTATTTGTCTCTTTAACAATAGTGGCTAAAGATACAACTTTTCCAATATGAGTATACTCATCTTTATACTTCTCTAACTTAGCTGAAAGCTCATTTAACTTTTTAAGTCTATCTGGATCTTGCCAACCATTTACTTTACCAGTATCAACTACCAATTCTATCGTTACTGAACCATTCATCTTATTATCTATTATCTCAGTAGATAGTCGTATAGGGACATCTGGTTGAAACCACTTTAGAGGATTGTGAGATAGTTGAACTTTAAAAGAGGCAATGAGTGCTAATATAACAAAAATAGCACTAACTATTAAAACACTCTTTGTATATTTAATAGGAATAGTGGCTAACTTTCTCATAACCTCATCTAGTGCATCTGTTGCTCTACTTCTTTTTGGTTTAAGTTTAGTTATTGCTAAGAGTGCAGGTAGAAGAGTTAATGTTAAAAAGAGAGAAATCATCACCCCAAGTGATGCAAAAATCCCTAAATCAGATATAGGGGCAACAGCACTTCCAGAAAATGAGCCAATTCCAATAGCTGTTGTAATGGAGGTCATTGCAATTGCTAAACCAGAGTGTTTAAGAGTATATGATAGTGCTTCTCTCTTATCACCTCTCTTATTAAACTCATCAAAGAAGATAGATAAAATATGTACTGTTGCACCAACGGAGACAACAATAAGAAGAGATGGGACAATCTGTGTCGGTAACTTAAAGGGGGTTCCACTCCATGCCATTGTTCCAACAGTTGCAAGAAGTGATAAAACAATTACTAAAAGTGGATATAGTACAGCTGTAATCCTTTTAAAGACAATAAATAGAAATATTAAAATAATCAAAAAAGTGATACGCATAAACTTCTGAATATCAGACCTCATTTGAGCTTTTAGTTGATTATTTACAGCTGGTGAACCAGCTATATATATTTTAAGTCCCTCTTTTTTATATTTATCTGTTACTTTTTGTAACGCTTCTAGTATCTGATGGTTCTCTTGGTCTGTTAAGAATTTACGATTAGCTTTTCTCTTTTGGGTTATATTATCATCAAACCCTTCACTAAATTCATCTTCTATAGTAACCTTTTTCTCTCCTTCATGAGAATAGGCATCTGTCTCAATAACAATAGTAGTCATTTTGCCATCTCTGCTTAAAAATAGGTCTCTGTAGAAGTGTGACTCCATAGCCCTTTTTTTAATATTAGCTACATCTTCAGCTGTTTTAGGAAATGGCTCTAGTAAATCATCTGTAATAAGTTGGTCGCCTTTACCTCGTGTGTTTCGTACATTATAGAGAGAGGTAACATCATCAAGATATGGAACACTCTTCTCTATATCTCTATGAAGATTACGAAGTTTAGTTAAGAAATCTATAGAGAAGATATTCTCATCTTCAATAGCTAAAATAATCCTCTCATCTCGTCCAAATTGGGCTCTAAACTTATTATAGGTTAGTAAAACAGGGTCATCTTCATGCATAAACCCCTCTGTAGAGGTATCCATCTCTATTTTTGAAATATGAGAAATAGGGAAAGCTAGTAGAACTGCTACTAGTAGTAGAACTTTAAAGGGGTTATCATGAACAAAGCCACCGAAGTGACCCAGCATATCTTCTAATCTTTTATGCATTTAGTCTCCTGAGAAATTAATAATATTATATTATTAAGAAGTATATCTTACTAATATTAAATCTATTTATGTAAAAATCTCTCAAATGGGAACTTAATACTAGCTACCGCCCCCTGCACTCCATCTTCTCTATTTTTTAGAGATATAATGACTCCCATAGACTCTGCTGCATTTTGGGCTAAAAATAGCCCAAGTCCTGCACCAACTGACTCTTGAGAGCGTTTAAAAGGGGCAAATAGATTTTCATTTTCATCTATACCCTTACCCTCATCTATAACATCAACAATAAAATTTTCTGCATCAGTATGTACTAAAATTTTAACTAATTTTCCCTCTGGCGTAAAACGGAGTGCATTCTGTATAAAGTTTTGAAAAATTTGCATAAAGAGTAGAGGCTGAATAGTAATCATAAATCTCTCTGTCTCAAAACTATATATAAAATCTCTATTTTGTGAATGTGCTAAAAGCTCATACTCTTCTGCCTTTTTTGCTATAAGTCTAATAATATTAATTCTTTGAGGTTTTTCAAACTGTCCTCCCTCTGCTCTCCCATACTCTAATATATTATGTATCATATTATTTAAAGTATCAATTGAGTCTATATTCTGTTTTAGTGTCTCTTTTATCTTGTCATCTTTTTTATACTTCATAAGAGTTATCTGATTTTTTAATCTCATAACAGCTAGGGGAGTCTTTAACTCATGTGCTGTTCCTACATATAACTCTTTTCTATATTTTATTGATGTTTTTATCTTATTTATTAGACTATTAAAAGAGTCTCCTACCTTTTTAAACTCATAGGGTAGTTCATCTGTTTTTATCGGCTCTAATAGACTTTCACTCATATTACTAAATTTAAATGTCAATTTATTAAGTGGTTTCATAAGTTGAGATGACAATTTAGATGAGTAATATAGTATAAATAT
>JALUBF010000061.1 GCA_027045015.1 Sulfurovum sp. | reverse complement strand
CACAGACGTAGTGAGATGTGAGGTTCTTTTTTATAAACTCATTGCGTTGCTCTTGTTTCTCAAAAAGTACTGTTTTAACTTGGTAGCGTTTATAAGCCTCAATAGCACAGCTTCCACTTCCTGCTCCAACATCCCAAAGTGTCATATTTGGCTCAAGATCAAGATTTTGTAGACTTAAATGACGTTTGTACTGTTTGGTTATCATTCCTCTTTCTGTCTGAAACTCACTATCTAAACTTATGACTGGCTTTGGAGTAAATAGTCTCTTGATTAAAAAAACAAAAGGTTGAGTTAAGTCAAAAGCTCTGTAACTATAGTCGCAAATATTTATCTGCTCAATTACTTCATCTGTATAACCCAATTTATAGCCCATAGTCACCTCTATATCTTTATGGTTTAGATATTTAGTTGCCTCTTTAACTCTGTCTATAGTAAAAACATCACAGAGTATAAAAGTATAACTATTTGTTAAAAACTTAGTTAAATCTATTCTCTTTCGTCCATGTAAAGAGATGGTCTCTACCTCTGTTTCAGAGATAAATAGTTTCTCTAAAAGATAGCTTTTAGAAGAGGTGTTATTGATAATCTTTACTTGGTCATGAGGTAGCTTTTTGGCTATTAAAATCCCTGCACTATAAAAGAGAGGTGAACCAGTTACCACATATAATATATCTTCTTTATTGTAGTTTTCTAAAATATACTCTTTTGCCTCTTTAAAACTAAGTTTTAAGATATTATCTCCACTCTCAATAAAGTTCTTATCACAAACTATTTTGTCAAATTTATCTATAGGAATGTTAAGATTATCAAAGTTATAATCTCCCATTCCATTTCCTGCTATTGTTAACATTTATTACCTCAATATTACTGTTTCTATATCTAAATCATTAAACCAATGTTCTATCTGTTCATTTGTCTGAAGTGTTACAAGTTGATAAAATTCATCAACTTCTCCTCTAAGTTGAGTTGTAATTCCCTTAACAGTTTTAGTTGACTCTATATCTACATCTATACCCAATCTTTGAGCTATTTTATCTTTTAAACTCACAAAGTCAATAGAACCAAAACGGTTATGAGTATTTTTACACCCTTGCATAACCTTAGTAGCCTTTCCAATACCACATACAAAAACTACCTTTTTTAGACCTAAATCTTTAACCATATTCATAGCATCATATACAAAGTTACCTATCTCTACTATCTGCATCTCATCATAATGCTCTTTAGCATAAGCAAATGAGCTATTACCCAATGTCAAAACAACTTGCTCATATCCATTGGCTTTTGCTACACCTAACTCTGTTCGTATAGAGTCCATATATGCATCAGTAGAGATAGGCTTTACAAATCCTGTTGTACCCAAGATAGAGATACCACCAACTACTCCAACCTTTTCATTGGCTGTCTGTTTAGCAAGTTCTTCTCCATTACTCACAGATATACTACAAACTATCTTCTTCATAATACCAAACCTACGGTAAATCTCCTCAATAGCTTTTAAAGGAGTAGGATTAATAGCAGGAAAACCTTTTGGAGGCTTTAACCCATCTTTAGTAACTACTCCAACACCAACTCCTGCATATAGTTCTAAAGAACCAATAATATAGGGCTTATGAGCCATCTTATTTAACTCTAAATCCTCTTTTTTATCTGAAACACTAACTACTATCTCGCACCCTTTGGTAACGTCTAAATCATCATTATCCATCTTATGTGTAATTGACTTTACCAACCTATTGGTAGCTAAAAAAGCTTGAAGAGCTGAACTAAAAGCAAAAGAGGTATGAACCCCTGTAGTATAGCCTTTACGTAGCTTTTTATTCATATATTTTCATTGGTATAAAATGCTTCTCTTCTAGCTCATTTTTTAAATCTTGGTCGGTTGACAAAAGTGTAAAAATACGTCTCCAATCTTCCTCTTTAAAATTATGCGTATGGCGTAACCAAATAGCGTTATTGTTTGGATTTCCATTTGCTTGGGTATTTTCTGTAACTTGACATACTTGTCTAAATCGACAAGCACCATAACACCCCGTTCGTGATATTTTGATACGATTCTCACCTTTATTTAGCCCCATATCTTTTAAAATCTCTCTAAGTTCAGAAGCTTTATCGGTTTTTCCTGCTTTTCCACATCGTTCATCATCACAAAGAAGTAAAAGGGTCTTGTAGTGCATAATGGGACGATTTGGGTCATAATCTTTAGGCTTACAAGTGTACCCCTCAACTACTTCTGAACCCATCTCATTGAGACGAACTTCGCCCTCTTTTACTGGGTTTGCTCCGTAAGTTGAAGAGGCGTGGGAGTTTGTTAATGTACTAGCCATTTACTCTTCCTTCTACTTTCCACTCAACCCTACTAACATCTCTTTGATTGTATTTTTTGTATGTTTTATATATCAACTCACTAAAAAGTATAGATGGATACTCTTGCTCATAAGTGAGTTCTATATTTAATCTTTTAGCACTTCTAAATATTTCATTGGATATTATAGTAATAATTTCATCTTCGTTTAGCATTGAAAATTCAAAATCCAATACTATTTTAATCACTGGATAAGTAGTATCCCAATCCCATTTATCATAGATATACAAATCTTTAAACAGCTCTTTTTTACCCTCAAATATAGAGTGAAGTGTATCTAAAAATAGAGACTTACCAAATCTTCGTGGACGAGAGAGAAAAGTATAACTATAATTTTCTATTAGCTCTAATGCTTCTTTGGTTTTATCTATATAGATATAATCATCTTCTCTTATTTTGCTAAATGTCTGTATGCCTATGGGGAGTTTTTTTAGATTTATTTTTTTCATTCTTCCAAATACCTTTTTAATATCTCTTCTTTTTTCTCACTTGCTTCATCTATAGTTTTTTGAGCTTTGCTTATTTTGGTTTCTAGTTTTTCTATCTCTTTTATTATAGAGTTTTGTATCTCTTTTGATGGTGCTTTGATTATTAGTGATTTTACTCTCCCCGTTGATGCTCTATAAGTTCTTGAAAAGTTTACTTTTTTACCCTCTTGAAGTAAAGCCCAAGTTAAATATTTAGGGTTAATAGCATCCGTTTTGACTCTTATTACTCCACAATGGTCAGTTGGATGAAATGGTCTATTTTTTGGCATATAGTTTACCATCCAATCTCCATCTATACCCCATAAAATAGATGGAGAATTAAACTCTTTGATAAACTCTTTTGTTGTATATCCAAACACTTCAAAAATATTTGCACTATATATAGGTAGTCCACTTTTTTGTTCATCTATATCTTTTTGAACTATTCTTCTACCTATAAATGTATCAAAATTATTACTATCACTTAATCGAAAAGATAATTTAGCTTTTGATAATATTTCTTGATAATACTCTTCTATATTTCTTTGATTAATTTTTATATCCTCATTCGCTTTTAAAACTTCATCATCTACTTCTTGACACTCTTTAACGATTTTTTCTTGAATATCTAAAGGTGGAAGGGGGATTTTCATATTTTTTAAAATATTTCCATTTATATTTAATTGTGCTAAACCACTTGCTTGATTTATTAATGTATCTACAAAAAATTTAATAGCATACATGAGATAATAATTTTTTATAGACTTATTTTTAATTATTAATCCAACTATTGCTTGATTAGTTGTCATCTCTTCTTTTAAAATTCCAACTCTTCCTACTGTTGCAAATATTGTAACAACTACTGTATTTTTTGGTAATAACTTCACTCCTGTCTCTTCTAATGCTTTTTTAGTTATTTTTTCTTTTGTATCATATATTTCTTGATAATCTATAAAATCATTAATTTTAAGCCATTTAATAGTTCCATTATTCCAATAATTTGAATTAGCTCTTGATGGTGTACTTCCCGCTTTTAATTCAGTTAAATCTCCTAATCTTACCAACTCCCACTTACTCTTAATTTCTATCTTTTTACTAAAATTCAACCCAATAGCCTTATTAAAATCTTTCCTAGAAAAATCAAGTATATCTACAAGTCTAGCTTTTGAGACATATCTCTCTAACTCTTGAGGTATCTCCACATTATCATCTATAAAATTTTTAGATATAAGAGTATTTATCTTAGTTGTATCATTTATATTGCTAGGATTATAAAGAGGGGTATTTATCTTTGATAGTGTGCCACCGTTGTATTGTATCCCTTCATTTCCTTTTCTTCCACTCCACTCATAACCCAAAAACTTTTTATTCTCTTTGCCATCACTTGGAGCTTTTATGATAATAATTTCTTTTTTGGTTTGAGTAGCTAAACAGAAGTAATATAGTTTATCGGCTTCTATATTTTTAATATATTTCAATAGCTCAAGAGCCTCTTTTTTATCTTTCTCTTCTTGTGATAATTCTTTATAATTTTTTTGCTTTTTACGATTTTTTGTTGCTGTTGATTTCTCAAACTCTGTTTTATACTCTGCAAAGGTTTCGTGCTTAAATATCTCTTGATTTAATGTATCTTTAAACAGAGACATAT
>JALUBF010000060.1 GCA_027045015.1 Sulfurovum sp. | reverse complement strand
ATCCTTTAAGGGTCGCCAAAGTTTTTATTATAAAATTTCAAAAGTACGGTCGCTTAGCTCAGTTGGTAGAGCGCTACCCTTACAAGGTAGATGTCATAAGTTCGAGTCTTATAGCGACCACCATTAATAAAGTTTTTATCAAATAGCTTACAAAATTATTTTTGTTAGTAAAAGTTTATTCTTATAAATGAGAAATTATTTTATTTTTCATTCAGGTGCGGTGGTAGTTCAGTTGGTTAGAATACCTGCCTGTCACGCAGGGGGTCGCGAGTTCGAGTCTCGTCCACCGCGCCATTTCATTTAAAAAATCACTTATATTTCAATCAAATACAATAACTTTAATTGCCAATAAATTTTTATCTCTATATTACAACTAAAATTTGACTGCTACCGATTATAATCATCAATTAACTAAAGTATTGATAACAACTATCATTTTAAGATACTTTAAGAAAACTTTCTCTATACTTCTACATATATTGATAATAAATATCATATCTATTTAGAAATAAGGATAAATTTTGGAAAAAATAGTCATCGCTCTAGCTGGTCAACCAAATGTTGGAAAATCCTCTCTCATTAATGCCATATCAAATGCCAAACTTAGAGTAGGTAACTTCTCTGGAGTTACTGTAGATAAAACTGAAATAGAGTTTACAATTTGTGATGATATTAGCTGTAAAAATTATGAAGCTCATATCATAGACCTACCTGGGGCTTACTCACTTACAGAGTACACCATAGAAGAGAAAGTTACTAAAAGCTTTTTGCAATCTGATGAATATGATGTTATTGTCAATGTTGTGGACTCTACAAATCTTCAAAGAAATCTACTCTTTACTACTCAACTTCTTGAAACTGGTAAAAAGGTGATTGTAGCACTCAATATGAGTGATGAAGCAGATAAAGAGGGTATAGAGATAGATGAAAAACAACTCTCTGTTATACTTGGTGTGCCATGTATAAAGACATCTGCTACCGATAGAAGAGGAGTTGAAGAGCTACAACATACCATAGTAGAGGTCTATAATAAGAGAGAGACTACCTCTAAAGTGATATACTCCGACCATATAGAAGAAGAGATAGACAACATCATATCTTTTATGAAAGCTAAAAACTATAAAAGTCATCTTCCATATCGTCATTTAGCAGTAAGACTTCTACAAGAAGATGAAGATATTTACAAAAAAATGCATGATGAACCTATATGGATAGAACTACTTCCTATAGTAAGAGATGCTATTAAACATATTTATATACATACAAATACAAAAGATTTATCTGAAATATTTGCCGATGAACACTTTGCTTTTGCAAAAGGTGCAAAGATGGAAGTGATGTCTATAAAAGGTATGAAAGCAAAAAGCATTACACAAAAGATAGATAATCTTCTTATAGATAAATTTTTTGGTATCCCTATATTTCTCTTTTTTATGTGGGGACTTTTTCAGCTTACATTTACACTAGGAAATATACCTATGGATTGGATAGATGCTGGTTTTAGCTGGTTAGCTGATGAGGCACATAGAGTACTTGGTAATGGAGCATTAGGTTCACTCGTAGCAGATGGTATGATATCTGGTGTTGGAGCAGTTATTATGTTCTTACCAAATATTGTTATACTATTTTTAGGTATAGCCCTACTTGAAACTACAGGATATATGAGTCGTGTTGCATTTTTACTTGATGGATTTTTTCATAAATTTGGACTACATGGTAAAAGTTTTATACCACTTGTTACTGGATTTGGTTGTTCTGTTCCTGCATATATGGCAGCTCGTACACTCAAAAATAAAAAAGATAAACTCATAACACTATTTATCATAGGATTTATGAGTTGTGGTGCTAGATTACCTATCTATGTACTATTTGCAGGAGCATTTTTTGGTCAAGATAGTGCTGGTAATATACTATTTATCATCTATATCTCTGGGGCTATGTTAGGTCTTCTTATGGCTAAAATACTTAAAATATTTGTATTTAAGGGTGATGATGAACCTTTTGTTATGGAGATGCCAAAGTATCGTATGCCATCACTTAAACTCATTTGGCATACAGTATATGGACAAGCAAAAAGTTATATGAATAAAGCAGGTACATTTATCTTGGCTGCTTCAATGCTTATTTGGTTTGCATCTAATTATCCTAAAAATCATACCTTAGAAGCCCAATATCAAACCAAAATAGAACAGACAACAAATAAAGATAGTAAAACAGTTCTACAAAATGAGCTTTCATCAAAACTATTAGAGCAGAGCTATTTGGGTAAGATAGGACATGCTTCAGAGTCATTTTTCTCTCCACTTGGTATGGATTGGCGTATGTCTGTAGCACTAGAAGCAGGACTTGCAGCTAAAGAGGTAGTTGTATCTACACTTGGTGTACTCTACTCTCTTGGTGGAGATGTAGATGAAAGTAACAACTCTCTACTAACACAAATAAAAGCCAATATACCTTTGGCTTCAGGCATAGCATTTATAGTCTTTGTTATGATATACTTACCTTGTTTAGCTGCATCTATGGTATTTGCCAAAGAGGCTGGAGGCTGGAAATATCTAGTCTATCTTTTCTTTATGACTACAGCTACTGCTTGGTTACTAAGCTTTGTGGCATATAGAGTTACTTTAATGATTATAGGAGGATAAAAGATGAATTTAGCAGAATTAAATAAAGGTGACAGAGCTGAGATTGTAAAGATAAATGCCCATAAGGCATTACAAGATAGACTGCACTCATTTGGATTGATGAAAGGTGAGGAACTAGAGATAAAAAGATACTCTATAGCTAAACAGACTATAGAGATAGAGGTAGGTTCTACACTTATTGCACTTCGTAAAGATGAAGCACAAAAAATAGAGGTAAAACAGCTATCATAAAATAATTTTTAGTTATTAAAAAATGAGAATTTCATATACATTGAGATAAAATATAATAATAAATATTGACAAAGGATACTACAATCATAACTAAAATAACCCTTTTAGCAACAACTCTTATATTTGTTGGTTGTGGTAGTACACAAAGTACTACTACAGGAAATAGTCCTAAATATAATAATAATATAAAAAATAAATTTATAAACCATTCCGTTTGTGATAAAATAATAGATAAACAGTTTTTTGATGTATGTTATAGCTATAATCTTAAAGCAGCAAAAGCAGTAGCATATAGACTTGATGGTGACTTGGTTAATGAAAAAAATATTAAAGATAGACCAAATTTTTATGCAGAACCTACACTAAAAGATAATCAACGTGCCACAACTTCAGACTATACAAACTCTGGTTATGACCGTGGACATATGGCTCCTGATGCTGCTTTTGATTGGAGTCAAGAGAGCCTAGAAGCTACATATTCATTGGCAAATATAATTCCTCAAATACCTAAAGTAAATAGAGATATGTGGGTAGATGTAGAAAAATATGCTAGAGACAAAGCTGTAGATTTAGGATATATAAATGTAGTAAATGTAGTCAAATATACTACGAAACCTACTCGTATTGGCGATGATGCTATAGCTGTCTCTTATGGTTTTTATAAAGTATTGTATAATAATAATGAAAATTATGAACAATGCTACTACTATGCCAATAAAGACAATAATAGTAGTAATGATAAACTATATTTACATGAAGTTAATTGCGATAGTGTTAGTTATTGAAATAGAAGATTACAAATATACTATTTCTTAGAATTTAATCGAGATTGATACTCTTGTGGATGTTTACAAACAGGACATATTTTTAACGCTTTTTTCCCATAGTGTATATGTCCACACACTTCACAAATCCATGCCTCTTCTTCATTGTCACTTTCAAACTCTTTTTCTGCTTCAAGTCGATCCAATAACATTTGAAACATCTTTTCATGTTCAATCTCTATCTTTCCAATACCATCAAAAAGCCGTGTAGCCTCTTTGTAACCCTCTTCTTTTGCAATCTTAGCAAAGTCAGGATACATAGTAATATTTTCATAAGGTTCACCATTAATAGCCTCTTGAAGATTCTCTTTAGTCTTACCAAAATTGTTATCACTTTGACTCTCCATTCTATTTTTAAGAGCAAGTTCTAATTTAGCATGTATTTTTTCATTATTGGCTGCTCGTTGAAAGTGTTCTGCAATATCTCTATAACCCTCTTTTTGAGCTACTTTTGCAAAATATTCATATTTGTTACGAGCTTGACTCTCTCCTGCAAAGGCTTTCATTAGATTAACCATCGTTAAATCCTGAGTTACCATCTCCATCGCTTCTCCACAGCAGTGTAATGTTCCACCACCAACACTTTGTACTTCTACCTTATTTCCACATTTACTACATCTATATGTTTCATATTGTCTCATAATTTAACCTTTATTAAAATATATTTATTTAAGGATAATATTTATCCTTTTAGAATTATGACTAAAATATGCTTAAAAGATAGTTATTATTACTAATTAATAAAATTTATTATTTAATAATAGATTTAAAATTATTCATCACCATTAAAAAATGCATCTTCTTCTGCTTTCTCTTTCGCTTTTTGAATTGCATCAAGTTCTACTTGACTCATCATAAGTATTTTAATCTTTTTACTAAATGCCGTTCTATCTGGAAGCTTTGTAAAATATTCATAAGTTCCCAAAAATATTAATCCTACGGTAGTAAGTAGAATAATAAGTTGCACAAGATTAAATTTTTGTACTGGGTCTTTTGTTTGTATTTCACATACACCTCCAGGACAATACATAGGGTCTTTTCTTTTTATAAATCCATAAATTTTACATCCAAGACATACAGAAAATGCCGATTCAAGAAATAGTAATGACATACAGATAAGACATACAACTACCTTAATAGGATTTGGTTGAAAATCAATAACAAGATAATAGAACATTGGCCAAGCCAATATAAGACCTAATGCCCAAGCAAAACGCTTTTGTGTTGCACCTACATACTCTGGTTTTTGATTGCGTACAAAAAATCGTCCAAGTAATAAACTTGGAGCATAGCGTGGTTGTATCACACGTATAGTAAAATCAATCGCAAAAAATGTTACAAAAAATTCTGAAAATATTGCTGTTCCTAACATTACTCCATTGGTAAGACCTAAAAAAGCACCTACAAATAAAATACCTGCTCCTGCACGTGCTTCACGTTCATTTAGTACACGAACTTCATAACCTGCTACTTTTTCTCCATAAGCAAAAAACTCTCTCATAATTACATTTATCCTTTTTATTTTGTTTTATCTTTTTTCCCATCAAATATATACGCATACATAGGTACATAGATAAGTGTAAGAAGCGTACCAACTAAAAGACCACCTATGGCAACATCTGCTAAAGGAGAGAGTCTCTCAAGTCCTACTGCTGTCTCCATAGCTATAGGAATCATACCTGCTATAGTAGCAAATGCAGTCATCATAACAGGACGAAAACGTAATGTTACACTATCTATAGCACTTTCAAAAGCATCTTTTCCTTTATCTCTATTCTCCTGATAGAAATCAATCAACAAAATAGCATTTTTTATGATAATACCAAAGAGTAATAATACTCCTAACATACTTGGCATACAGCTAGGTTTTCCAAATAGTAACATAGACCAACTTGCACCTATCATAGATAGTGGCAATACCACAATCATAATAACTGCCATTCTAACAGATTTGTAGATAGCAATAAGTGTCATAAGAAGTAGAAATATACCTAAACCTATAGCTTTAATCATACGTTTAAAACTATCATCAAGTTTTGCTTTATCTCCTTGTTGTTCAATAGTAAAGCCATCACTATTTACACTTTTTAGTGCCTCTACAGTATCAGCCGTAAGATGTGTTACAGGTCGTTTATTTCTATAACCATTTACATCTATAGAGTAAAGCATATTGTCTCTTTCAATCTTTGCAAATGTAAGTTGTTTACTTATCTTAGCTATTTGAGAGAGAGGTATCTCGCCAAATTTTGTTTTTATTGGTAAAAGCTTAAGTGTTTCAAGATTTCTTGTAAACCTTTTTTTAAGATATATACGTACATATTGACTATTCATAGATTCAAGATTTGAAACCAAAGAGGCTACTTGTCCTTTAATAGGAATTTGCATAGCTACGCTATATGGTGTAAGCCCATAACGTAGTGCTTTATTGGAATCAATATCTATAACATACTCACTAAAATCTTTACCCCAGCTAGAAGATACAGATGTAAGTCCTTTAACTGTTTTAGTAGCTTTTTCTACCTCTTTTGCTTTTTGTGGAAGTCCCTCTATAGTTGGTGAACTAATACGTGTATCGACAATAGCTTTAGTACTAGAGTTTGCTGTAGCACCAAAATCAAATACATCATCACGTTTTATCCCCTCTAATTTAGCTAAATGATTACGTACCTTACTCTCTAGTTGCCAAAGTGTTTCATTACGTTCAAAACGATTTACTCCATATATAGTGAAACTTGCTTCAGTTGGAAGGTTACCACTTCCAAGACTCAATGTACCTGCTTCACTACCAAATGCTATAGAACTACTTGTAACCCATTTTTGAGTATTGAGCCACTTAAGAAAAGGTTGTAGTTTCTTCTCTGCACTATCTACAGTATCATTTGCAGAGAAAGCTATCTGTGCTTTTATAATACCAGTATCCATAGGAGGCATAGAGTCTTTACCAATAGTTGGCATAACATTTTTTAAAGAAAATATCATAAAAGCAATAATTCCCATAGTCAAAACCATACGTCTTGGATATCTCCAAAAGCTTTTGGGATTTGAGAACTTTAAGATACCTTCATAAGGAGCTATAAGTTTACCAATAGTATGCATATAAAACCACTCAAACCCTTTTTCTATCTTAGTTTTACCTGTACCATTTCTATAGAGCCATGCTGAAAGAGATGGAATAAATGTAATAGATAGAAAATAACTCACAAGAAGAGCTATAATAAGTGTAGAGATGAGTGGAGCAAATATCTGTTGAGGAAAACCACCTACAAACATCAGAGGAAACAAGATAACAATAGTTGCAACTGTTCCTGAAAATATAGGACTAATAACCTCTTTTGTCCCTTTTTTAATGGCAGTTTCTAAACTTTCATGCTCCTCTACCAAATGACGCTCAATATTTTCTAGTACAACAACAGCATCATCAGTAAGCATACCAAGAGCCAATATAATAGCTGTATATATAACGATATTTAACTCCCCTCCAGTTAACCAAATAACAGCAATAGTTGAGAAAAATACCATAGGGATAGATAGACCTGCTGCTACAATAGCTCTAAAATTTCCCAAAAAGAGCATAATAACTAGCAAAGTATAGATAATAGAATCACGCAATGCTTCAAGCATATTAGTGTTTGCCTGTTCTATAAGATTACGCTGTGTATCTGAGATTTCAAACTCTATATTTGGATATTTCTTCTGAAGTTTTTTCATCTCAGCTCTAGCTGATGTACTAACATCAAGAACACTACCCTTTGGAGCTCTCTGAATGGCTAAGGCTATACTTCTTTTACCATTACCAATATACCCACTAGTTCTTTTTTGATATCCCCACTTTACATCTGCCACATCTTTAAGACGTACATTTGGCATAATTAGCAGATTTTGAAGAGCTAAGATATTATCTTTTTCACCATAAATTGTAACCGTATAAAAGCTATTGTCACCTTTTATAAATCCTACTGGTATATCTTTATTTTGTGACATAATTACTTTTATGATAGATGAAAAATCAACACCATATTTTTTAGCTTTAAATGGATCAATCTCTACATTTATAGCACTTTGATACCCACCAAAAACCTCTACATTTCCAATCTTAGGATTACTTAAGAGCTTAGGCTTTATAAAACTATCTGCTATCTTTCGTATCTCACCTAATGTAATGCTACCATTTTTAGGACTAAGAGAAATTACATCTACAGGTAGAGTAAAATCTCCTGCTGTATATATGGCAGAAGTCAATCCAGCAGGAAGTTTTGCCTTAGCAATATTTAGAGCATTTGCAACATCAACTGATGCAGCATTGAGCTTTTTACCATAATCAAACTCTGCTGCTACTATAGAAAAGTTTGCAACATTTACAGAACTTACATCAGTAATCTTACCCAATCTTGAAAGTTCCTCTTCGATGGGTTTAGATACTGTTGAAGCTGCCACTTTAGCTGTAGCACCAGGTACTTTTGTTACTACTACCACTTTGGCAGGATTGGCATCTGGAAAAAGATTTTTAGGTAGTGTCTTTAACCCAACAACTCCCATAATAAAAAACCCTGCTATAAGTGAATATAGCATATATGGGCGTTTATAGAAAAAATCAAACATATACTACTCCTCTACTTTAATGGCTATACCAGTTAATAATTTAAGTAAAATATCTGGTTTTGCAACAATAATTTTTTCACCACTAAACTGCTCTTTTACTACAACTCCCTCTTGCCCCTTTTGTACTATGTGAACCTCTTTTGCCACTGCTTTATGACCTTTAGAGATAAAAACTGTATGTTTGCCATTTCTATCTAAAATAGTATCAAAAGGAAGTTCTTGAGCCTCTTTATCAAACAATACAACATCTATGTTTACACTCTCTCCTGCTGAAATATTTGATCTGTTTATAACTGCTTTATACTCATGCAATCCATGAAAAGTTGTATCAAGTGCTGATAAAGGATATATTTTATCTTTAAATATAATCTTTTTTGCTTTAGTATCATCTGGTAATCTTACAATCAAAGAAAAACCTTCTTTAGAACTTATACTAAGTAGTGGTTTCCCTGGCATACTTACTGTACCAACAGAAACAAAGTTTTTTGCTATTACCCCACTAAGAGGTGCTTTTATTGTAGTATATCCTAACTTATTTTTTAAAGATTCAAGCTTTGCTCTAAGTGATGCAATGCCTGACTCCTCTTTTTGAAGTTGCTCAATAGATGCACCTTTTACTCGGTAAAGAGCTTTAGTTCTCTTATGTGTAAGAAGTAGATTTTTTAAAGAGATATTTACAGAATTTATATTGGCATTTAATTCAGTAGTATCTAATCTAACCAATACTTCACCTTTTTTTACATTTTCACCACTTTCTTTAATGCTTAAAACCCTTCCTGCTATAGGAGAAGAGAGTACAACATTATCTTCATTTATAACTTGTGCTAAGTATGGTAAAGTAAGTCTTACATTCTCTTTTTTAGGTATCATAGTTTTTAGTACAAGTGGATATACTTTTGCTATAGGCAACTCTGCTTCTTTAGCTCTTTTATCTTTAACAAGCTTTAACCCACCCATAACAATAGCAACAATCACTAAAATTATAAGTAACGCTCTGAGTATTTTTTTTATCATTTTACAATCCTTTTTAAATCATTTCCATATATAACAGCAAGTTGAGCAATATCTTGCCACTCTTTTGCCTCATTTTGATAGAGTATAGCCTTAGCACTTGCAAGTGCATCTTCATAACGAAGATACTCCTCTTCAGTAATCATTTCATTGACTAAAGAGACTTTAGCTATTTTAAGTAATGCTTTTTGATTAGCTATATTTCTTCTTGCTAACTTTTTTGAACGTTTAATTAATTTTATCTCACGTCTAAGCTCTTTTGCCTCTACTTTTAATCTATCCTTAGTCTCTGCCATAAGAGACTTTGTTTTTAAATAATTTAATTTTGCCTCTTGAACTCCAGTAGAGTGACTACTATCATAAAGTGGTACATTTACATATACCCCCAAAGAGCCATAACCACTATGTACTGATTTGTCATCATTGTAAGCATCTGCTTGTGATAGTGTGTATGAACCTTTTAGAGCAACAGTTGGATAGTAACGCTCTTTTGCTACTTTTATACCTTTATGTTCTGCTCTAAGAGTTTTTTTGAGTGGAGCAAGAGCAAATATAGTACCTTTTCTAACTCCTCTTCTTTGATGAAGTCCTACACTATGCTTCAAAGAGATACCAGTTAGAGTCTCAATAGTAGCTTCAAGTTTACTCTTTTGTTCTTCTATAGCAATAGTATTCATCTTTAACTCATCTATCTTAGCATCTAATGTCATCAAGTTACTTTGTGGAGCTCTACCACTTTTTACCATAAGAGAGATCTTTTTTCTTGTTGCCAATATAGAGTACTCTTTTGCTTTAAGAGCCTTAAACATAGATTCCATATATCTCAAATATGCTACACTACCTACAAGCTTTGCCTCTCTTTGGATACGAGAGAGTCTCTTTTTATCTTTACTTGCTAAGTGCATCAACTCTGTTTTTTCTTTTAAAGTATAGAGTAATTTTACAAATATAGGCCATGAAAATCTAACTCCAGCACGTCTAATCTTTTTACTAAAAAGTAGTGGAGCATTAGGATTTTTCATCTCACTTGGAAGTATGGCACGTAATGCAGATGGTCTATTGTACATCTCATACCCTACAAAACCATCTAATTTTGGCATCATCATATCAGTAACTTTATTTACACCCAATGATGCTCTATTAACATCAATCTGTTCAAGCCTACTTTGAGGTCTTTTATCTATAGCATTTAACAAAGTTGTAATATTGGTTGCACAACTAAGTTCACTCGCTAAAAGAAGTACTATACTAAATTTTAATCTCACTTATTATCCTTCAACATCTGTTCTATCTTTTTAATGATATAATCTGCTATCTCATCAATATCACAATTTGCACAAGTATCTACTACAATATCATCTTTTTGTGAAGCTTTATCTCTTAGAGGTTTTGTAGTTACCATTAAGTTTAATGTCCCAATAACCATAAAGTACAATACCATAGGTATGCTATCTTGAAAACACCCCTTCTCTTCTCCACGTTTTAAAATATCACTAAAGAGTGCAAATAACTCTCTCATAGAAGAGAAAAGCTTCTCTGGCATAATAGCTCCACTATCACTAAGCTCTTTTAAAAGCAGTGCTGGTAAGTATGGGTGAGAACAAGCAAACTTTGCATAGGTATAAATAAAACTCTCCAACTCATCTATCGGTTTTGAGTGCTTTTGATTCTCTTTTAAAATGCTCTTTTGTATCTCATTAAGTACTTGAGACATTACTGCTTCATATAAACCTTTTTTATTTTTAAAGTAGTAAAAGACCATAGCTTTATTGAGTCCACATAACTTTGACAACTCGTCCATAGAAGTAGATGCGTAACCTTTTTGAGAAAATAACTCTATAGCACTACTTATAATTAATGCTTTTGATACTTCAGCATCTCTTTTTTGTATTTTTTTTGACATAACACCCCTGACTAATTAACTATTTAGTTGATTATATTATTTTAAACTTAATCTAAGAATTTTAAATAATATAAAATTTACTTATCTATAAAGTAGATCATTCTCTTTTATATATATAGATGACTCAAATCCTAATGCATCTAAAATGGTAGAAAATATATCATTTTGTCCATATCTTTTTTTAGCTCTGATATATGGTTTTTTAAATCCTTTTAATTTAAGAAACTCTTTAGATTCCCAAACGATAAAAGGAATCTTTTTCTGAAAATCTGGTGCTATTGCATATGGAGTTCCGTGAAGATATAAATTGTATTCACCCAAACTTTCACCATGATCAGATAGATACAAAAAAAGAACAGGTAGATGAAGTTTTTTCAATTTGTCGATGGTTTTAGCCAAAAAGTAATCAGTATAAAGTATAGTATTGTCATAAGCATTAAAAAGTGACTTTTTAGAACACTCTTTTAAATCAACAGTTTTACACACAGGCTTAAAATGTTCAAAACTTGGTGGATATTTTTTAAAATATGTTGGTCCATGACTACCTGCTGTATGAAGAACCATAAGAATTTTAGATTTTTTTACTGAGAGTATACTTTTGTTTAAATTGGTAATAAGTACTTCATCATAATTACACCCCTCACCCTTACATAACTTTTTAAGTTCACCAGCTTTATAAAAATGATCTATCTTCTCTTTAGGAGCACCCCAATTATTTGCTCTCCATTCTACATACGCCCCCATACGATGTAGGTAATTAGTCAGAGGTTCATAGCCATTAGATGGAGACCCATCATAAGATAAGATACTTGCTACTGACTTAGTAGTATATGTTCCTGTAGAGTATGTATTTTTCAAGACAAGAACATCCTCTTTTTCAAGTTGTGGATTGGTATCTTTGCTATAACCATAAAGTGAAAATTGACTTGCTCTTGCTGATTCTCCAATAACAAGAACTACTACTGTTTTTTTATTATTTTTAAATTTACCATTAGGTAAAAGAAGCTGTTTTTCATTGGCTCTACTCTTTTTAAGTTCAACACGAATAGCATTTATAGAGTAAGACCAAGGCATAGCAAGACCTCCTAAGAATTTTGCATTTTTATCAAGCCATAACCATGTAAAAGAGTTCATATACAAAATAAATACACTTAGTATAAACATACCAAAACCAGATAAAAATATACCTATTTTTTTAGATGGTTTTATCTTAATCTTATAGATAATGATACTTGGTAAAATACCTAGAAAGATAATATAGATAAATATCTTAGGATCAAAATATGCTGATGCTTCAGAGTAACGTGTATTGAAAGCATTTCCCATCATAGCACGATCAAGAATAACATTATATGTCTGTACAAAATACAAAGCAATAGAGTTTGCCATAAAAGTAATCATTAAAAAAAGTTTAAAAAATCTAACTCCAAATAGTGCTATAAGATGGAAAAGAAGTACTTGTACACCAAATAGAGCAATAATTACACAAGCGAAAGTTATGTAAGCACTAACTTTAGATAGTTCAAGATGTTCCATAATATAAGATATAAATGGATAATGATATAAAATCATATTTACAAAAACACTCACTATGACAATACGAAGAAGTGTATACTCTTTTTTAAACATTAAGGTCTCCTATTTTGTTCATACAATAAAAAACTGTCGTCCATAGCTTTAGTTTTTGAACCCAACCAAGGGAAATGACCATAGATAATAGATATAGCATCTTGTGGATTTTTTTGATTATGACTATAAAGATACAATGCTGACGCAAGAGATGTTCTATCTGCCCCTGCCTTACAATGTATAAGGAGAGGTTTTTTTACATCTTTCATAAGTTGTATAAGTTTATCCATCTTTACAATAGATTGTTCTTTTCTATCACTAAATCCAAAATCATAATGAGTAATATTATGCTCTTTTGATATAGCAATTTCATCTTTATACCAAGATTTAGTAGATGAACCTCTTAGATTGATTATACTTTTAAAATGATACTTTTCAATGTAATAAGGAAGATTAAAAGAGTAAAGTTGTGCGCTTCTATAGAGTTCAGGATTAACTTGATGGAAGTTACCATAAAATTTAAAATATCCAAGCCACAAAAGAGCTAAAAGCAATAATGTAGCAAAAAAGTAACGTAATAATCTTTTAATTATCATCGTTTAGTACCATTTAAAATATCCAATTTTGGATTATATACTTTTGTTTTAACATCAAAAAGTCCAAGCAAAGTGTGAAATAGATAATCTTGAGATAGATGTTTATCTCTCTTTTTATATAATTTGTCTATATTTACTATCTTTTTATACCCTTGATTGAGCCATAAGAAAGAACCTATATGTATCTGTGCTTCAGGGGCTATAAAATATGGGAGTCCATGTAAATATATCCCATGTTCTCCAAGACTCTCTCCATGGTCACTCATATAAAGAACTGCTGTGTCACTTTTTTTATAACTTTTAGCAAGATCAATAGTTTTTGCAAGAAAATTATCACTATAAAGAAGTGCATTATCATAAGCATTTATAATACTTTGTTCAGTACACTCTTCAAATTGATTACTTTTACATACTGGCTTAAATTTTTCAAAAGAGTTTGTATAACGTTTATAGTATTCTGGTCCATGATTTCCCATTTGATGCAAAACAATTAAAATATTTTTATTTGGATATTTAGCTATAAATTTTTTTAATCCTTCTAACATACCAATATCACGACACTCTCCATTACATTTTGTATTATTTTTTGAAGTTTTAAAATTTTGATATGGTACTCTTACTGCAACTCCTTTAGAATCAGAATTATTATCTCTCCACAGTATGGCTACTCTCTTTGTATGTTTTAAAACATCAAGTACATTTTCAGTCCATTTTGCTTTTTGATAGCTATAATCAGAGCGATTGTAGATAGAAAACATACAAGGTACGGAGTAAGCTGTAGAAGTTCCACAAGAGTACATTTGAGAAAAATCAATAACATTCTCTTTTTCTAACTGTGGATTAGTATCTCTTTTATATCCATTCAAACTAAAATGGTCAGCTCGTGAAGCCTCTCCTACTACCATAAAAACTATCTTTCTTGTAGTATTGTCTTCTATCTTCGCATCTAAACCTATTGATTTTACTCTTCTATTTTTATCCTCCATATTTTGACCAATATAAACACGTGTAGAGTCTATCCAGAAACTAGGATTTGAGTAAAATCTCAAGACTTTGTGTTCACGGAAAAAAGAGCTATAAAATTTTCCAAACATAGCAACAACTACAAGTGTTAAGACTATAAATATTATTGATTTTTTAACTTTATCAAAAATCTCTACCCTTAAAGATCGATACCGTATAGGAGTTTTATATATGATATAAGAAGGTAAAAGACCCAATATAAGAAAATAAGCAAGTAATTTAATGTTGAAAAGATCAAGTGATTCATCAATATTTGTTTGAATAGCATTTCGTATCATATTTTCATCAATAAGAACATTGTAATTATTCATAAAATATGCCGTAAATGATGATATTATCAATGTAATTATAAGTAGTGGTTTAGTAGTAAACTTAGAAGCTAACAGCGTAAAAAATAGTGCTGTAATAGTAGTCTGAATAATAGCAATAGATATAATATATAAAATATTCCAACCACTAAAAGAATAAACTTTAACAATATGTGCAAACATAGCACTATTGTAAAGAAGTGTTATCCATATAGATGTCAATAAAATAAGTTGCTCTTGAGTAAATGAGTATGTTTTTAATCTTTTTATCATTTTCGTATTTTATTCACAATAAAAGTAATTCTTGCTTAATGCTCTTCTGTAAATGTAAAACCACCCTCTTTTAACTTAGAGCGTATAAGCTCTTGGTGTTCTACACCTTTTGTCTCTAGGGCTACAGATACATGAGCATCTCCAAACTCTAAGTCTGTAGAGGTTCTGTCATATCCTATTTGGACTATATTTGCATCTATATCTGTAAGTATAGTTGTAAAATCTTGCAATGAACCTGCTTTATCTACCAAAAGTACGCGAAGTTTCATCTTTCTTGCAGATTTCATAAGACCTTTTTCTATAATTAGAGATAGCATAGTTACATCTATATTTCCTCCACTAAGGACTATGCCTATCTTAGATCCTTTAGGCAAATCTATCTTTCCATGAAGAAGTGCTGCTACACCTACAGAACCAGCACCCTCTACTAAAACTTTTTGCTTCTCAAGTAAAAATAGTATGGCTGAAGCTATCTCATCTTCACAAACACTCTCAAAAGCATCTACATTTTTTAAGATATACTCCAATGTTATAGGGGAAGTATCACGTACAGCTATACCATCGGCTATGGTACGTACAGATGTAGTATCTATGGCATTTTTTGCATCATAAGAGTTTTTCATAGCAGGAGCTCCTGCTGAAGATACACCTATTATCTTACACTCTGGTTTTAGTGCTTTAGCAGCCACTGATATACCAGATATTAGCCCTCCTCCTCCAACAGGTACAACGATGGCATCAAGATTATCTATCTCTTCAAATATCTCTAATGCTATAGTACCCTGTCCTGCCATCACTTCATCATCTGTAAATGGGTGTACAAATGTATAGTTATGCTCTTCTCCAAAAGTTACAGCATAAGCATAAGCTTCATCATAATTAGAACCATAAAGTATAACCTTAGCACCAAACTCTTTTACCCCTTGTACTTTAGTCAAAGGTGTTGACTCTGGCATAACTATGGTTGCTTCTATACCAAAGTGCTTTGCTGAAAATGCTACACCTTGAGCATGATTTCCTGCACTAGCAGCTACTACTCCACCTCTCTTGCCACTCTCTACAAGTGTGGCTATCTTGTTAAAAGCACCTCTTAGTTTAAATGCTCCTGTACGTTGAAGATTCTCTTTTTTTAAATATACATCATAGCCACTCATCTCAGATAAAATAGGTGCATATGAAAATGGTGTATGGTGTACTACACCCTTAACTCTTTTGTAAGCTTTTTTTATATTGTTTAACTCTAGCATTGTAATTCCTAAGTAATAATTGGTAAAATTATACCTAAAATAAGGATATATATATGCAATGTGAACTACCAAGAGTAAACTCAAACCCTGAAGAGATGAAAAGATATTTTCAAGAGGCTAAAACCATAGCTGTCATAGGTGCATCACCAGATACTACAAAAGCTAGCAATCATGTAGCACACTATCTAAAAGATGTAGGGTACAAAATGATACCTGTCTATCCTAAATATGATGAGATTTTAGGAGAAAAAGTATATAGAAGTCTAGCTGAGATAGACGTAGCTGTCGATATGGTAGTTGTCTTTAGAAAACCAGCAGCACTTGATGCCATAGCAGATGCAGTTATAGCTCGTGGCGATGTAAAAACCTACTGGACACAACTAAACCTCATCAACAATGACGCAGCCCAGCGTGTAAAAGAAGCAGGTATCAATGTAGTACAAAACTACTGTGCTATGGTAGAGCATAGAAATCTGTTTAATTAAATCTAGCTATTTTTTAACTAAAAATACTCCACTCTCCACATGTAAAGTGTGGGGGAACTGGTCATATATAGCCGAGTTAATTACCTTATGTGTTTTAGTTAAACTCTTTAAATCTCTTGCTAATGTATCGGGATTACAAGATATATAGATAATATTTTCTATATTTGAGATAAGCTCTATAGTCCCATCATCTAATCCTGCACGTGGAGGGTCAACAAGTACTGTAGAGAAGTTATAGCTATCTAAATCTATACTTTTAAGGCGTTCAAACTCTCTTATGCCATTTAGTGCTTGAGTCATCTCTTCTGATGCAAGTCTGGCAAATGTTATATTATCTACATAGTTAAGCTTACAATTTTCAAGTGCCGAATGTATAGAGCGTTTGCTTATCTCTGTGGCTAAAACTTTATCAAAGTAGTGTGAAAGTGGTAATGTAAAGTTTCCAAGACCACAATATGACTCCAAAAAGTCACCATAACCAACCTTTTTAGCCTGTTTTATAGCCCACTCTATCATCTTTATATTTACTAAAGGATTTGGCTGAGTAAATCCACTCTCGTACTGAACATAGGTAAATTCTTTACCATCAATAGTAAGTTTTTCTGTTACAAACTCATCTGATAAAACTACCTTTTGTTTACGACTTCGCCCCATAACTTTACAGTTTAACTCACTCTCTAAAAGTTTAGCCTCTTTACTCCAGCTATCATCTAACTTTCTATGGTAGAGCATAGTTACCAAACACTCATCAGTTGTTGTAGCCAAAAACTCTACAGCAAAAAGTTTACGCTTTAAAACATCTTGAGATGCATTAATCTTCTCAAGCAATCTCCACATACGTTTCTCAATAGGCTCTATAACCTTAGGACACTCATCAATATTAATAGCTCCATCTTTAGTGATATTCCCCATCGCATAGTCACATCTGCTACCATCATGCCAGATACGAAACTCTGCTCTAGCTCTATAGTGAGATGTAGCAGAATCAAATACCTCTAATTTATCTTTATAAAATGGAGATAAAAGTTCAGATACCCTCTTCTCTTTAGCCAATAGTTGTTCATCATAACTTATATCATATAACCCACAAGAGCCACAAGTTCCAAAATGTTTACAGTTCAAATCTATCCCTTTTGTTAAAATAGTATTTTATCTAAAAGCTTCTCAAAATTCTATAGTTATCATTGCACTAAAGTTAATAATCTTTTTATCTTTTAATATCTATTAGATATAATCACAATATTATATTTTATAAAGGTCTTAAATATGTCTAAATCGGTCATTATTCTTGCTGCTGGTCAAGGTACACGTATGAAGTCAACTACTCCAAAAGTACTTCATTCAATCTCTGGAAAACCTATGCTTTTTCATGCTATTGATGCAGCCCAAACGATAAGTGATGATATTACTATAGTGCTACATCATCAAGCTGAACGTATCCAAAAAGAGATTGAAGCAAACTATAGTGGCATACACTTTCATATACAAGATGCTCACCAATACCCTGGAACAGGTGGTGCATTAAAAGGTATAAAGGTAAAACACCTTAAAGCTCTCATACTAAATGGTGATATGCCTCTTGTAACAAATGATGCTTTAAAGTCACTTATAGAAGGAGATGCTGATATAAATATGTCTGTCATAAAACTAGATAATCCATCTGGTTATGGTCGCGTAGTGATATTTAACAATAAAGTAAGAGAGATTGTAGAAGAGAAAGATTGTACTAAAGCACGACAAGAGATAAAAACTGTAAATGCTGGTGTTTACTGTGTAAAAAAAGAGTTACTTGACAAATACATACCTCTTTTAGACAACAAAAATGCACAAAGTGAGTACTATCTTACAGATATCATCAAAATGGCTGTTGATGATAAAAAAATAGTCCACCCTGTTATAGTTAAAGAAGAGGAGTTTAAAGGTGTAAACTCTAAACTTGATTTGGCTCATGCTGAAGAGATTATGCAAAGACGCATTAGAACATCTTGGATGAAAGCTGGTGTTACTATGCGTCTTCCTGATACTATCTATATCGACTCTAGTGCTACATTTGAAGGTGAATGCATACTCGAAAGTGGTGTTAGCATACAAGGAAATGCAAAACTTATAGATGCACATATAAAAACAAACTCTGTAGTAGAAGAGTCATACATCAAAAACTCAGATGTAGGACCTATGGGAAGAGTAC
>JALUBF010000059.1 GCA_027045015.1 Sulfurovum sp. | reverse complement strand
AGATAAAGATAGTTTCCATATTTTTAAATATTTTACTAAACTATCTTTTTATCTTTGGAAATTACGGTTTTCCTGAGCTTGGTGTTATGGGGGCAGCTGTTGGTACAGTAATAGTAAATATGTTAGAACTCATTTTTTATATACTACTATATATCAAAGCTAAAATGCCA
Organism: Sulfurovum sp.; assembly: GCA_027045015.1. Classification (GTDB taxonomy): domain Bacteria; phylum Campylobacterota; class Campylobacteria; order Campylobacterales; family Sulfurovaceae; genus Sulfurovum. The sequence goes on along the minus strand of JALUBF010000059.1, from coordinate 4,404 downwards.
TACTATCCTATGTGGATCTACTCAAAAACACTACTTAAACGAGCATTGAAAGTAGGTATACCAGCATCTATAGAACGTTCTCTTACTTTTGGAAGTTTTATGTTATTTACTGTTATCATAGCACACTATGGTACAGAGGTTTTAGCAGGTTATCAGATAGGTTTACGTGTAGAGGGTTTAGCTTTTATGCCAGGTATTGGGTTTACCATAGCTGCTATGGCACTTATGGGGCAGGGGCTTGGGGCTAAAAAGCCAAAACAAGCTAGAGAAGATGTCATCTTGGTACTAAAATACACATCAGGACTTATGTTTATACTCTCTTTATTTATGGTATTTGTACCAGAAAAGATAGTATGGCTTTTTACAAATGATACTAAGACCATAGAGGAGGCAAGTCTATATCTTCGTATTGTAGGTGTGTCACAAATACCACTTGCATTTAACTTTGTATTATCAGGTGCATTAAGAGGAGCAGGAGATTCTAAGCGTACACTAAAGATAAATCTTATATCTCTTTGGTTTGCACGTATAATTCCAGCATTTCTTCTTTCATATTACTTTAATAATATTATGTTTGTATATATAGCAATGATAACAGATACTTTTGTAAAAGCCATATGGTTATGGATAACATTCAATAAAGGTGAGTGGCAAAAGATAAAAGTGTAAAACATATGTGTTAATTTGTTTTTTAGGTAATAAAAAATATTAATTTTAATTAAAAGATGAATCCTTTAATTTTTTAGGTGCTATAATAAGGTAATTATAATATGAGGATATATAGCCATGAGAAGACCAGTTCCTACAGGTAGAGAAATAAAACTAGATTCGACAAAATATCTTGTTAGTAAAACAGATACAGCAGGAAAGATATTATATGCTAATGATTATTTTTCTGAAATATCTAGATATAGACGATATGAACTTATAGGTGCACCTCATAATATTCTTCGACATCCAGATATGCCTAAAGCAATTTTTTATCTTATGTGGCAACATATTAAAATTGGTAGAAATATTATGGCAGTTGTCAAAAATATGGCAAAAAATGGTGATCACTATTGGGTTATAACAGATTTTGATATCAAATATGATGATGAAGGTAATATATGCAACTATCTTGCTTTTAGACAAGCAGCACCTAAACATGTTGTTAAAGAGATAGATAAACTATATAAAGCACTTCTTGAGATTGAAAAAAATTATAATATGGAAACATCTCTTGAATATCTTGAAGGTTATCTTGAAGAGAGAAATATGAATTATGACCAATTTATAGAGGAACTTGCAAAGCCAAAAGGAATTTCAGGAGTAATTTTTGCAAAGATGAAACAATTCTTTTTCAATAAATTAAGATGAAAAAAAATATAGTAATAATAGGCTTTATGGGAGTTGGTAAAGGTACAACAGCTCGTGCTTTTAGTAAGAGATATGGTATCTACAATATAGATACAGATGATCTTATAGAGTCTAAAGAAAATAAAGAAGTTAAAAAAATCTTTGCGAAAAAAGGTGAAGAGTACTTTAGAGAGCAAGAACAGGCAACAGCTAACTGGATAGAAAAATGTGTATGTGGTACACTTATATCATGTGGTGGTGGATTTTATAAAGTAAATAATCTTAAAAAATTGGGTACAGTAGTCTTGCTTGATGCTTCATTTGAGTGGATACACAATCGTTTAAAAACAGCAAAAAATTCTAAAGCAAAACTTGCTAAACGTCCTTTATTTGCTGAAGAGAAAAAAGCTAAAGCTCTTTATGAAGAGCGTCAAAAAGCATATAGGACTTTAGCAGATGTTATTGTAGATGTTGAAAATATGACACTTGATGAGCAGATAGCTTTTATAGCTAAAAAGTGTAATATTAAGGTTTAAACTTAAAGTAAACTGAATTTAAATAAATCTTAAGATTAAGTGGGTACAATCCGTCCACAAATGATGAAAAGCGTCAGAAAAGGCAAACTGATTTGCGTTTTTAGCTTTTGAACTGAAATGGTCGTAGCAGATGCGAAGCCGTGTAGGTAAAACAATAAAATAAGGAAATATCATGAACATGACAAAGGTACTAAAACCTGCTGAAGTGACACGTGACTGGCATCTTATCGATGCAGAAGGTAAAACTTTTGGTCGTATTTTGACAGATGTAGCAACACTTCTTAGAGGTAAGCATAAACCATCATTTACACCAAATGTTGATTGTGGTGACTATGTAGTTATTATCAATGCTGAAAAAGCTAAATTTACAGGTGTAAAACTAGAAGAGAAAGAGTACTTTACTCACTCTGGATACTTTGGTTCTACAAAAAGTAAAAAACTTGGTGATATGCTAGAAAATCATACTGAGAAACTTTATATGCGTGCCATGAGAGGTATGCTTCCAAAGACTAAACTTGGTAAACAGATGATTAAAAAAATGAAAGTATATGCTGGTGCTGAGCATCCACATACTGCACAAATTAATAAGGAAGCGTAATCATGGCAACTATTTATGCAACAGGAAAAAGAAAAGCGGCTATCGCTAAAGTTTGGATGACTCCAGGTAACGGTGAAATGCTTATCAATGGTAAAACACTTGACCAATGGTTAGGTGGACACGAAACACTTAAAATGAAAGTGAGACTTCCACTTGAGCTTACTAAACAACTTGATTCTATGAATATCAAAGCAACTACTCTTGGTGGTGGTTATGCAGCACAAGCTGATGCTTTAAAACATGGTATCACTAAAGCTCTTGTTCAATATGAAGAGTCTTTTAGAGCTATTCTTAAACCAGAAGGTCTTCTTACTCGTGACTCAAGAGTTGTTGAACGTAAGAAACCAGGTAAGAAAAAAGCGAGACGTTCTCCACAATTCTCAAAAAGATAATCGATATTTTTCGATTACTCTTACCTTTTTGCAAGAGTTTTTCTCTTGTAAAAAGATATTTTACTTCTTATCTACTACTAAATAATTATTAATAAAATTAAACTATAATCTACTCTATCTACATCAACAATTAAGGCACTATTATGACAATCTGGAAACACGAAGAGAAAAAATCTACACATATTTTAGTAAAATTCTATAAAGAAAACCATGGTGAAGGTGAGTATTTGGGAGATTTGAGTGATGATGTCATAAAAAATATGATATTGGATGTAAAACCAAATGTAAATATAGATCAAGCATTTGGAACATTATCTTATTTTGGTATGTTACCTTTACTTGTTACTATTTAGTAATTATAAATTTATATTATTATAATTATTTTATAAATTTATAAAATAAAATATTTGACGATTAAATACTTAATTTTCTATATAAAAACATTAATTATTGCATTAAATCATTACTATATAAGTCTAACTACTATAGAATATAATATATTCTTATTAATAAGAGTGATTTTATCCTATTTAATAAGTAATAATTTTTATAGAAGGAGATATATTAATGCAGATTGAAGTATCAAGAAGAAAATTTCTTCAGGGTAGTATATCACTAAGTATTGTTGGGTCATCAGCAATTAGTGCAACAAATATTTTTGCAAGTAGTAATGAAGATAGTGGTGGAAATAGTTCTTTACCAAAAACAATTACAACAAAAACTAGTACAGGAAAAGCAGAAGAGGTTCCAGTTCTTTGTGGTATGTGTGTAAACAAATGTGCAGCTTTCGCACGTGTTGAAGATGGTATTATTACAAAACTTAATCCTAATCCATATTTTCCAAAAAGTCGTAATATGCTTTGTCCTAGAGGAAATGCAGGTATTCAAACCACTTATGACCCTGACCGTTTGAAATATCCTCTAATTCGTATAGGAAAAAGAGGAGATGGAAAATATAAGAGAGTTAGTTGGGACGAAGCTTATGATGCCATTATTAATGGTACTGATAAGTTTAAGGGACTTAAGCAGATACTTGATGAAGAGAAAGATAACCGTGCAACTATAGGGTATGCAAACGGTGAGGGACTTTCTAAAGAAGGATTTGAAGTTCTTGTTGGTCAAAAGATAGGAACTCCAAATTATGTAGATGAAGTTAGTATCTGTTTAGAGACTGCTGGTGGTGGTTTCTTCTCTACCATTGGAACTTACCCAGAGATTGATTTTGAACATGCTGACTATCAGATTATAGCAGGGGCAAATCGTGCTGAAGCTATTATTACTCCTGATACATTAGAAATGTTTAGATACACAAAAGGGCGTGGTTTAAAAACTATCTGTATTGACCCTAGATTTACAAATACAGCAGCAAAATCAGATAAATGGCTTCCTATTAACCCTGGAACTGACTTAGCATTTGTTCTTGCTTTAACATGGGTTGTCTTTAAAGAAAATCTTCAAAATGAAAAATTTATGGAAAAACATGGTGTTGGATATGAAGAGTATAAACAACATATTTTATCTCATAAATATACACCAGAGT
>JALUBF010000058.1 GCA_027045015.1 Sulfurovum sp. | reverse complement strand
TTACTTTAAATGTTGAACGTTTGACTCCAACTACTCTTTTAAATGTTACATCATCTATATCTATAAATTTATCTATTTTTCTCATTCCGTATTGTACTATATTTTTAGTTTTGCAAGAAGTCTACTATAATTTTTATTATCATAAGTAAATTTAGAGGTAAAATGAAGAGGACTTTTTAGTCCTCTAGTTTTTAATTAGTGAATATAATCATTATAAAAATCTTTTGAAGTAATAACATCGATATCAGAGTTTAAAAACCCTTTTTTATCATTCGTGATAATAAAATCTGCACCTATGGATTTAGCACAAAAATATTGTACACCATCTTCAAAATCATCAAAGTTTGAATTTAGGGCTGTTTGCAATATTTCTGTCTCTGCTGAAAATATAGTGTATTCATCTAAAAAGATATTGATATGCTTTTTAACCATATCATTTGTCATTTTTTTGTCTTTTGAAGCGAAATAATGAATATTGATAATAGAGATATTATTCAAAATAATTTCAAAGTTTTTCTGTTCTAAGAAAAATAAAACCTCTTTTGAAATATCATTATCTCTATTAAGGATAGCATCCAAAAAAATATTTGTATCCACATAAACTTTTAAACTCATCTTATAGTTGCTTTAGTGTTAAAATATTCTTCTTTGGCTTCTCCAATAGAGAGATGTTTATCTACATCAAGTAAAGTATTTAACTCTTCCATAGCTGTTTTTATTTTAATAGCTTTTGCTGTATTCACACTTTTGGCACTTTTAATTTTTTTATCTAAAAGTGATGAAAGTGCTTTATGTTTTCTTTGTACAGGTGCTTTAATATTTTTTTCAACATTGATGGTTAGATTGAATTTTTCTCTACCAAAAGCAATATATTTTTGAATAGTCTCAAAATCATTATCTAAAATTTGTATATTTGTCATAATAAACCTCATTAAAATATAATATATCTCTAGTATATCAAAAAAAATCAAATAATCAAATTTTGTAAATTTTAATTATTTGCCTGTAAATTCCTGATGTTTTGTTGTTTTCATTTTTTTGCCTTATAAGATATTATCTTTTGTAAATTCTTTCATATGTGTGTTTAAATAGCTTATAAATTTTTTTGATATGCACCAGTTAAAAACTCTTCTCCTTTTAATCCTATCCTTTTTTTGGCTTCGGGTGTGGCGGATATGTAAGGGGATTTGGGCTTAAAACTTAGAAAATATTTGGCTAGAATAACACCAACTTGTAGAAGTGTGTATGTAGCGATGAGCGAAATACTCTCTTCCTTGGTGTGGTTCTAGGTCAATATTTTATCAGTTAGTGAAGTAGGGGTTTTTAATTTTGGACTGAACAGAGTGAGGGAAAAATTAAAGAGCCTTACTGAACGGTTAAGCCCAAATCTTCTTATGTATGGGAAAGGCTTAATGATTAGTGCTTTTAAAGTGAGTACCGTGTACTCATTCCTGCAAGGAACACAAGCATGACCCTGCAAGGGTAAGCCCCAACATCAAAATAATAACTTCTACAAATAAACCTAACGCCCTATCGGTTGTCTGCTCATCCACGACTTATTCCGTTACTCTCCATAAGCTTTCGCGGTGACCCTATAATTTTAGTTCTGTATTGCTTTTAAGAACAAGTGATAACACGTGAGGTATTTTAAGAGTAGAGAGATTGAATATACTCTTTCCCACTATCTGGAGAGAGTTTAGCATATCTAAGTGTTTGTTTAATGTCTCTGTGGTTCATTAATTTCTGAATAGTAAAAATAGGTGTACCATTGATGGCTAAATGTGAAGCAAAAGTGTGTCTTAGCGTATGAATAACAACCCTGTTTTTTCTATCATCTTTTTCTAACTCACTATTGAAAAGCTTATCAATAATAGGTTTTAGCCTACTTTGTATCTGTCTTGATGTGATTTTCTTAGAATCTGTGCTAATCACATAATCATCCGCTCTTAACACTTTAAATCTCACTTTTAAAATATCAATAATGTCAGAAGTTAAAAAGCTTCTATAAGTACTGTTATTTTTTAGATCCTTTAAGGTAATAATAGAACTCCTTAAATCTATATCTTTTTTCTGTATATGTAATAGGGTCTCCATTCTTCCACCTGTACAAAGGGCTATTTTAGTAAAAAGATAAAGTAACTCTTTATCCTTTAGTAATGTAAGTAATTCATTAATCTCTTCAATGGCTAAAAATCTTTCTCTTGTGTTATCAATTTTAAATCGCTTTACTTTAATAGCAGGATTTAAGACGTGAATTAAATCTTTTTTCATCCCATAAGTAAATATAGTACTAAAGAGGTCTACTATTTGATTAACACTTTTTGCAGATAGCGTTTTAATCTTTTTCTTTTGTAGCGCTTCTAAATCATCTATCGTAATTGTATCAACTGCTCTGTCTCCTAATAACCCTTTAAGATGTAGGGTATAGGTATTTTTCAGCCCCTTAATCGTTCTTTGGTTAGAGTGAAGCTGTAGGCTATCTAAGTATTTTTGAGCCACTACATCAAAGAGAGTCGCTTTTTTCTTTTTAGATTTGATAGGGCTTTGTGTACCTAATCTGATACTATTGAGTATCTCATTTCTTTTTGCATTACAAAAATGTTCTGTAATTCCTTTGGATTTTTCACCTATTTTAACTCTTTTAAGTTTAGAATTTTCATCTTTATAGGTTACATAGAAAGAAATATCACCATTCACCTTTTTATAATGTTGTACTGCTGAACCATATTTTTTAGAATTTGTATATGCCATAAATTTATCCTTTTATCTCGTTATGTAATAAATTCTATATCTTTCAGACTTGATTTTAGTAACCTATTGGTAACCATAAGTTGAAAAATATGAAAATATTTGATGAGCTATGATAAAGGGTAAATCCTTTGTAATACCCTATATATGGGGCTTGTAGAGAGATATGAAGAAATTTAAGAAAATATGAAAAAACCTATTAAATGAGTCCCTCTCTTGACACCACTAATCCATATATACATTTCATTCCCCTTTACAAGATAATTTTTATTTTTCCTTTACTTATCTATTTTATTTTATATAAAAGATGTTAATTAGTCTATTGTTGATAAGTGTTTTATTGTTTTTTGAATGCTTCTAAGTTTTATATGAATAGAGAGAAAATTAGTAACAATAGAGGTTTTTTACCTCTATTGTATAGCTTAGCAAGAGTAAGTAGAAATATACTCAAATGCTGTTGGTCTTCCTTCAACAGGAATAACATGTCTATCAAACATATAGTTAACATATTCTTTAACATATTCAGGAGACATAATTGGTGATAAGAAATCAAAATCTTTTTCAAGACCTTCTAATGCATCTCTAAATGTGTTTGGAAGTTCAGGGATTTTTCTTTCAGCAATTTCTTCACGAGTAAGCTCAAAAAGATCTTCATTAAATGGACCTACTAAACTACTATAACCACCTTTTTTAATTCCATCAAGTCCAGCAATCATAAGAACAGAAAAACAAAGGTAAGGACAAGAAGTTGAGTCTGGGAATCTAGTCTCAATTCTTGTAGCTTTTTCACCAGCACCATATGGGATACGACAAGCAGCTGAACGGTTTTGGCTAGAATAAGTAAGAATTCTTGGAGCTTCAAAACCAGGAAGTAATCTTTTAAATGAGTTTGTACTTGGGTTTGTAAATGCTGCAACAGCTTCTTTATGTTCAAAAATACCAGAAAGATAGTCAAGTGCTGTTTTAGAAAGATTTGCATATTCACCTTCTTTATAGAATAGGTTTTTACCATCTTTCCATAAAGATTGATGAACGTGCATACCATTACCATTATCATTATAAATTGGTTTTGGCATAAATGTAGCTGTTTTACCATTAAGGTGAGCTACCATTTTTACAACATATTTATATTTTTGTACATTATCAGCAGCAGTTATGATATCTGAAAATACAATACCTATTTCATGTTGACCTTGTGCAACTTCATGGTGACCAAGAATAACTTCTAAACCTACTTCTTCAAGAAGCATCATCATTTCAGCTCTTAAGTCTACAGCTGGATCAGTTGGTTGTACTGGGAAGTACCCACCTTTGATTCTAGGTCTATGACCCATATTGCCATACTCACCATAATCTTTGTTATCTGCCCAATGACCTTCGTCTGTTTCAACTTTAAATGATTGATTGTTGTCATTATCAACAATTTTAACATCATCAAAGATAAAAAATTCATTTTCAGGACCAAAATAAGCAGAGTCTGCAACACCAGCTTCTTCTAGTGCTTTAAGTGCTTTCTTAGCAATACTTCTTGGACATTTTTCATAAAGTTCATTTTTGTAAATATCATATACATCACAAATTACAATTACAGTACTATCGGCTGTAAAAGGGTCAAGAAATGCAGATTCAACATCTGGTTTAAGAAGCATATCTGACTCATTGATTGGTTGCCAGTTTTCAATAGATGAACCATCAAATGGTACACCAGAATTTAGCATATTATCATCTACAGCATTTCTTCTATATGATATATGATGCCATGCGCCTTTGATATCTGTAAATCTAAAGTCAACGAATTCTACTTCATTCTCTTCACAATATTTGTTAAACTCTTCAAGATTATTCACGAATTTACCCATGTGTAACTCTCCTAATATAAAATTTTATTTTTAAATTATAGCCACTATAAATAAATAAATATAAAAAGTATGCCTAAAAAGTAACCATTTTTTTATCTCGTTCTTTAAAAGTAACACTTTTTGTATATCCTACATCTTGAGCTAAGCTTTTTGCTAACTCATATCCTGCACCTATCTGTTCAATAGCATGTGCATCAGATGAAAAAGTTATGGGTATATCAAGCTCATACGCCTCTTGCAGTATCTCTTTTGATGGATATATCTCACCTATTGGTTTGCGAAGACCAGCACTATTTATCTCTAGTACCATATCGGCTTTTTTGATAGCTTGGAGGGTATCTTTTGCTAAAAGACGTATATCTTTTTTAGGCATATATTTAAATACTTTTATAAGATCAAGATGTCCTACTATATCAAAGTTACCAGATTTTGCCATATCTGTCGTAGCATTAAAATACTCTTGCCATATGCTGTCTATATCTCTATTTTTCCACTCTCCTATAAACTCTGGGTTATCAAAACCCCATTTATTGATGAAATGTACTGAGCCTATAAGGTAGTCAACTTCTGCATTTAGTACTCGTTTATCCATATGATTTGGAAGATAATCCACCTCATATCCTACTAAAATATCTATCTGCTCTTTATACTTCTCTTTAGCTGTGAGTATATCAGAGATATAATCTTGCATTTCATTAAATGCTAGTCTATACTTTTCATCAAAATCCATAGGAGCGTGTTCAGAAAAACCGTAGATATCTATGCCTAGTTCAATTGCTTTTTGAACATATTCATCTACTGTTCCTTTGGCATGGTTACATCGTGTTGTGTGGTTGTGTAAATCTACTCTTGTTGTTTTATTCATAGTATGATTTTAGCATTATTTAGGTAAAATAACTCCAATAAATTAGATTAGGATAACTATGCAAAACAAAGTTGAACTTTTAGCACCAGCAGGTAATTTGGAGAAACTAAAAATTGCTCTAAATTATGGTGCTGATGCTGTTTATGGAAGTACCAGTACCTTTTCACTTCGTATTCGTTCTGGTAAAGAGTTCGATATGGACTCTTATGCAGAGGGTATCAGATATGCACATAGTTTAGATAAAAAAGTATATGCAACAGTAAACTCTTTTCCTTTTAACTCACAAGTGAAACTATATGAAAATCACATAGCTAAGATAGCAGAGTTAAAGCCTGATGCACTCATAGTCTCTAGTCCAGGGGTAGTAAAGATAGCTGCCAAGATAGCACCAGATATACCTATTCACCTATCTACACAAGCTAATGTTATGAATGCTATGGACGCAGAAGTTTACTATGACTTAGGAGTAAAACGTATTATCGTAGCTCGTGAGATAAGTCTTAAAGATTGTGAAGCTATTAAAAATCATCTACCTGATTTGGAGCTTGAAGTCTTTGTTCATGGTTCTATGTGTTTTGCTTATTCTGGACGTTGTTTAGTTTCAGCTCTACAGACAGGACGTGTGCCAAACAGAGGAAGCTGTGCAAATGATTGCCGTTTTCCATATGAGATATATGCTCACAATCCTGAGAGTGGTACAACTTTTAGACTAGATGAAGAAGAGGGCATAGGTACATACATAATGAATGCTAAAGATATGAATATGGCTTCACACGTTGATGAGATACTAAAATCGGGTGTTATAGACTCTTTGAAGATAGAAGGTCGTACAAAATCACCATACTATGCAGGAGTTGTAACAAAAGCGTATCGCCACGCTATAGATGACTATTATGCTAATGATTTTGATGAAAAACGCTACCAAAGAGAGTTAAATACTACTCAAAATAGAGGTTTTACAGATGCATACTTAACATCTCGACCATTTGATAAAAATGATACTCAAGCTCACAACTTCTCTATACAATTTGGTACTCATCAGGTTGTAGGACTTGTAAGTGAAGATGGTCTTACATGGAAATGTAAAGATAAAACTTGTTTGGGTGACTCTGTAGAGATTGTACTACCTTTAGGAACAGATATAGACTTGGTAGATAATGATATAGGTAGAGTAGATGAGGTAAATGGGCAGTATTGGCTTACCTTTAAAAAATTGGTTACCAAAGATGGTAAAGAGTTGGAGTGTGTGCATAGTGGTAATGTAAATGACATAATGTTACCAACAAAGTTAGCAGGATATACTATATTACGTCGTAAGATAGCTGAGTCATTGGAGAAAAAAGGTCTTACAAAAGAGTCCACACCAATGAATCAGGAAAATAAATAAAAAGGGAAAATATGAAATTTGTATCTATCGTTATAGGAAGCAAGAGCGATTACACTGTGATGCAAGAGTGTGGTAAAACTTTAGAGAAATTTGGTGTACCTTATGAGCTTATTATCTCTTCAGCTCATAGAAGTCCAGAGAGAACAAAAACATATATGAAACTAGCAGAAGCCAAAGGTGCTCAAGTTTTCATAGCAGCAGCAGGAATGGCAGCACACCTAGCAGGTGCATTGGCAGCAACTACAACAAGACCAGTACTAGGTGTTCCTATGGAGTCTGGACCACTCAAAGGTGAAGATGCACTTCTTAGTACAGTAATGATGCCAGCAGGTATGCCAGTTGGTACTCTTGCCATAGGAAAAGCAGGAGCAGTAAATGCTGCATATTTAGCTATTCAGATAATGGCACTTCAAGATGATGAACTAAATGTTAAACTTCAAGAAGATAGAATAAGCAAAGCAAAAAAAGTAGAGCTTGACTCTAGCGAAATAGAAACAATACTATAACACCCAAACTCGTTCCCATGTTCTGCGTGGGAATGTATATTTAAATTTGATACAAAAGGCAACACATGCAACTCCAACTTAAAAATATCGGTATGATTAAAAAGGCTAATGTCAAGATAGATGGACTTACTGTGATTGCTGGAGAGAATGATACAGGGAAGAGTACTTTAGGAAAATCATTATATTTTATAATGACTTTTCTTTTAGACATAAATAAAGTTATTGATAATAATTTTACTAAAAATGAGGAGAAGCGTTTATTAAGATTATCAAAACTAATTTTCGATAATCAATTAAGTAATAAATCTTCTTTTGCTTTGAAAACAGAAGTAGGATTTTATCAATTTGGTATTAAAGACAATGATGTGTTACATGAAAATAATTTTGAAATTAAAATAGATAAAGATGATTTAAAATTACCTATTATGATAGAAAGTCCATTAGTCTGGAATTTGAGTAAGTTTTTCAATCAAATGGCAAATATTCAATCTCAAGCAGGAATGTTTGGAGATGAATTGAGTATTGATTACCCATTTTTACTTAAAGATTTACATTTTAGGCTTATGGTTGGAAGTGCTAAAGAGTCTTATCATATAGAAGATGAAATATGTACTTTAATAAATGGTAAATTTAAAAAAGATGAGTTAGGTAATTATTATTTTGAACGAGAGAATAAAAAAATATCATTGTTAAATACTGCCACAGGTATTAAATATTTTGGAATTTTTCAAGTATTATCTCAAAATAATTATTTAAATAAAAATACAGTTTTAATTTTAGATGAACCCGAAGTACACCTACACCCAAAATGGCAACTAGAGATGGCAAAAATAATTGTTGAACTTGTAAAAAATGGTGTTAAAATTTTAGTAAATTCTCATAGTCCTTATATGATAGAAGCGTTAGAACGCTATGCTAAAAAAGAAGAAGTGCCAGCAGACTTCTACTTAACAGAAGATGGTTATATAAAAAAAGAAAACAATAATAACTCTGAAACATTGTCTAAAATTTTTGAAAAACTTTCTGAACCTTTTGATACTTTTGATAAGATGGATAGCGATAGTATGGAGAATTTGATAAATGGCTGATATTCGTCAGTTTAAAAAAGATTTTATATCATTTATAAGTACATTCAAAACAACAAGCTTTGATAGTGAAAATAGTACTTATCTCTGTTATGATGAGAGTCAAGAGGTTTTGGATTTTGATGCTATTATAGAAGATTTGTACCCTAATAGTAATGTTAGACCCAAATCTTTTGATGCTCTATATATTTATAAAAATTTGCTTTTTTGTATTGAATTTAAAAATCAAAAACCCTCACAAATAGATAATGTTGAGGTTCAAGGTAAATTAGAAAAGGGTAAAGAGGAGTTAGTTAGACTACTACAAGATAGAAATATTCAAAAAAATAGTTATGATTTTGTCTATTGTATCGTCTATAAAAAATGTATTGAACCAAGAGACCGATATAAATGTGGCATTGAAAAAGGAAAAATCCAATTTGGATTAGAACAATATGAACAAAATGGTTTCGTAAAGAGAGTTTTTACAGATAATGTAGATTTTTTTACAAAGCAATTTAAGAAAAATTTTCAAAAGGAACTAAAATGCTAACATTTAGTGAACTACTACTAAAACTACAACAATACTGGGCAGAACAAGGGTGTAATATAGTACAACCTTATGATATACCAGCAGGTGCGGGGACTTTTCACCCTGCTACACTTTTACGAAGTCTTGACTCTAAGCCTTGGTCTGCTGCTTATGTAGCACCATCTCGTCGTCCTACTGATGGAAGATATGGAGAAAATCCAAACCGTTTAGGTGCGTATTATCAGTTTCAAGCACTTATCAAACCATCACCTGATAATATTCAAGAGCTTTATTTGAAGTCTTTGGAGTATCTAGGATTAAATCTACAAGAACATGATGTAAGATTTGTAGAAGATAACTGGGAGTCACCAACACTTGGTGCTTGGGGGCTTGGTTGGGAAGTTTGGCTTGATGGTATGGAAGTAACTCAGTTTACCTACTTTCAACAAGTAGGTGGAATTGCTTGTGACCCTGTAGCTGTGGAGATAACTTATGGTACAGAGCGTTTGGCTATGTATCTTCAAGGTGTGGACTCAGTTTATGACTTGGTATGGAACAAGATGGGTGATACTGTTACTACTTATGGTGATGTACATAAAGAGACAGAGTATGAGTTTAGTAAGTACCACTTTGAAGTAGCCAATATTGAGAAGTTGTTTCAGCATTTTGAAGATGCGTCTAATGAGTGTAAGGTCTGTTTAGATGCAGGTCTTCCTCTCCCTGCTTATGATCAATGTATGTTGGCATCTCATGCTTTTAATGTACTTGACGCACGTAAGGCTATCTCTCAGGCACAAAGACAGAACTATATTTTAAAAGTAAGAGAGCTTTCTATTGGGTGTGCTAAGTTATATAAAGAGCAAGAAGAAGAGAGAAATAGAAGAGTACGAGGTTAATAATGCTTTTAAAAGAGGTATATGCATATTTAAATAAGATAAGTCCATTTGAACTACAAGAGAAGTGGGATAATTCTGGGCTTATTGTTGGAGATATGCAGAGGGAAGTCTCACAGATAGTAATCTCTTTAGATATTGACTTAGATATGATAGAAGATGCAAAAGAGGGGACACTGTTTGTAGTTCACCATCCACTTATATTTGGAAAATTGAGCCAACTTGACTTTGCTAAATATCCTTCTAATCTAATAGAGCAGATGATTTTAAAAAAACACTCATGCATTGCACTTCATACAAATTTTGATAAAACGCATCTCAATAGGTATGTATTTACAAAGATTTTAGGCTTTAATTTGGAGTCTCAAGATGATTTTTTGTGTACTACAAAGGGTAGATGGAGATATAAAGAGCTTTTATCACTTATAAAAGATAGACTAAATCTCTCTACCTTACGAGTTATAGGCAAAAAAGAGAATATAAAATCTATATCTTTATGTACTGGAGCAGGAGCCTCTTTGATAGATGATGTAGAGGCTGATTGTTTCTTAACTGGTGACATCAAATACCATGATGCTATGAAGGCTATGAGTGAGGATTTGATGATGATAGATATTGGTCATTATGAATCTGAGAAGTTTTTTGCTCAGATTTTAGCTGATGAATTGAAAGTTTTACCTATTTTGGCTATAATTGCAAATTCTAAAAACCCATTTCATACTGAGATGTATTAAAAATAGGTTCTTAACCCTGTAAAATTACAGAAATACTCTTAAATCCAAAAGGACATAGATTGAACAAACATTTAAATGAGCTTATTGAACTATCGAACAATGACAAAGCTATTGATGCTTATACACCACAACTTAAAGCTGCCGATAAAAAGTTAGCAAAAGTTCAAAAAAAGATTAATTCTGCTCAATCTGAGCTAGATACTCTTACAACAGATATAGCAGATAATGAAGCAAAAGTAAAAACATTTGAAGAGCAGTTGACTCTACTCAATGAACAACTTAGCAATAATGCAAAAAAACTTAAAGAGATCTCAACAGAAAAAGAGATGAAAGCACTATCTTTGGAAGAAGATATAGCCAAAGAGAAGATGACTTTTGCAAATGAAGAGATAGATAGACTTCAGGCTATTAATGAGACAAAAAAAGCATTACTTCAAGAGGCTACAGATACTTTAGATACTTTAAAGTCAGAATTTAAAGCAGTAGATGAGGTAGTATCTGTAGAGAAATCTGAGATTGAAAAAGCTAAACATGAACTATTTGCAACAAGAGAAGAACTTAGTAGAAATATTGAACAAAAAGTACTTGCATTTTATGAAAAAATCCGTATTTGGGCAGGTAATACAGCAGTAGTACCTGTAAAAAAACAGGCATGTTACGGATGTTATATGAAGCTTAATGATAAAACTTATGCAGAAGTAATCAAAGGAGATGAGATTGTAAACTGTCCTCACTGTGGACGTATCTTATACCTAGAGCCTGTTACTGCAGAAGATGCATAATTTTAGATAATATTTTATAGATATTATCTATTTTAAATCTACTCTAAGGGGATAAAATGAATAAAGTTTTTTTCTATTTTTATTCTTTTATCTCTTCTATTATATATCTGATAGCACTCCCTTTTTTACTTCTACTTTCTTTGAAATCAAAATACAAAAGTTCTATTCCTGCTAGATTTTTTTTATGGAGAAACAGATCTTTAAAATCTAATGGTATCTGGTTTCATTTATGTAGTTTTGGAGAGGCAAATGCCATAAAAGTATTGGTTGATACTCTACCAAATGAAGAGTTGCGTATGACAACTACTACACAGACAGGTTATGAAGCTATCTCTAGTTACACTAAAGAGAGTAGGTATCTACCTTTTGAGCCACTTCTTCTGTTTTGGTTAAAACCTCAAAAGGCACTTGTTGTTATGGAGGCAGAGTTTTGGTATTTGCTATTTGTATTGGCTAAGATACGTGGTAGTAAGACAATGCTTATAAATGCTCGTATGTCTGAGCGTTCCTATCCTAAGTATTTGCGTATAGGGTGGTTTTATAGAGAGATATTTAAATATATAGATGAAGTATATGCTCAAACCGATATAGATAAAAAGCGTTTGGAGTCATTAGGTGCTAAAAATGTTGTAGTTACTGGCAATATTAAGCTATCAGCATTTCCCATAGTAAACAAAGAGTTAATTAAACCTTCTGGTTTAGTAGTTTGTGGTGCAAGTACTCACGATGGAGAAGAGGAGCTTATCTTAGATGCTTTTTGTAAGTTAAAGAGAGAAGATAGTAGTGCTAAACTTATAGTAGTGCCACGTCACCCTGAGCGTTTTGTAAAAGTTGCCAATATCATAGAGTTATTTGCTAAAGAGCATAATCTATCTTGGCATAGATATAAAGCAGATGATAGTTTAGAAGATGATATAGTATTGGTTGATGTTTTGGGTGAATTGGTCAATATATATGCTATATCGGATATTGTTATACTTGGTGGAGCATTTGAACCCATAGGTGGACATAATGCTGCTGAGGCAGTTTTGTTTGGTTGTAAAATTATATCAGGTAAATACTATTTTAATCAAATAGATGTTTTTAGTGCTATTGAAGGCATAGCAATAGTAGAGGCTTCAAATCTATCTCATAGGCTTTTACAACACAATCTTTTAAAGGCTACACGGTTTAAATATCGTACAGATATATCACCCATTGTAAACAGTTTAAAAGATATTTAATGAGATAAACTAAGTTTAGGCATCAAGGTATAGCAAACAAAGAGTTAGTAAAATTTCTTTTAAAAAGTGATATAATTTTTAATAAAAGAATTTACTATTTGAACTAATAAAAATAAGTAAGGTAAAATATGGCTACAGATAAAGCATATAAAGTATTGGCAATTCAACAAGGTATTTCAAATAAAAAAGCAAAAGATCTTATAGATAGAGGTCTTGTGTTTGTTGAAGATAGAAAAGTAAAGATAGCTCGTGCAGATATACACACAGAGACTATATTTAGAGTAGAGTATCCAGAAGATATAGAGATACTTTATGAAGATGAAGATATTGTAGCTATCAATAAACCAGCACAGATAGATAGCTACGATATACAAGATGCTATAGATGGGGCAGAGCTACTTCATAGACTAGATCGTGATACTTCAGGAGTTTTACTTCTTGGTAAAAATAGAGAGTTTATAAATAGAGCCATAAGAGAGTTTAAATCTCGTAGAGTTGAGAAACATTATGTAGCATGGATAGAGGGTGTATTATATGAAAAAGTAGAGATAAATGAACCTATTTTTACTGTTAAAAAAGGTAAAGCTTTTTCTATGATAGACCCACTTCGTGGGAAAAAAGCTCATACTATTGTAAAACCAGAAGAGTTACAGGGTAAGAAGTCTAAAGTTCATATAGAGATTACTACAGGACGTACCCATCAAATACGCGTACATTTAGCTCATATTGGTTATCCAATAGTAGGAGATGAACAGTATGGTAGCCGTACACAATCAAAACGTGTACTTTTGCACTCTGCAAAGATGAAGATACTTGATTATGAGTTTAATGCAAAAGAGCCAAAAGATATAGCACGTTATAAATAATAAGCCCTTTTAGGGTAAAATCATAGCAATATATAAAAATTCATAAGGTAAAAAATGTTTAATAATTTAACCGATAGTTTTAAAAATGCCATAGGTAAGATACGTTTTCATGACGATGAAAAAGCATTAAAAAAAGCTACAACAGAACTTAAAAAATCTCTACTAAAATCTGATGTACACCATAAAGTTGTAAAAGATCTTATAAGTACAGTTGAACTAGAGACTAAAAAATATGGTGTAGGAAAAGATAATTTTCTAAAAGCATTACAAGATAAATTGACAGATATTTTAACCATTGAAGGCGCACCTAGAGGATTTACTTTTGCGTCTAACCCTCCAACAGTTGTATTGATGATAGGGTTACAAGGTTCTGGTAAAACTACAACTACTGGTAAACTAGCACACTTTCTAAAAGAGCAAAAGAAGAAGAAAGTACTTATAGTAGCAGCTGATTTGCAAAGACTTGCAGCAGTTGAACAGCTTAGACAGATAGCATCTAACATAGAAGTTGATCTTGTAGCAGATGAGAGTGCAAAACCAATAGAGATAGTAAAACAAGGGCTTAGTAAGGCTAAAAAAGAGTTATATGATGTTGTACTTATAGATACAGCAGGGCGTTTAGCAATAGATGATGAACTTATGGAGGAGCTTGCAGAAGTTAAAAAAGTAGCTAATCCTGATGAACTTTTTTATGTAGCAGATGCTATGACAGGACAAGATTCTGTACGTACGGCACAAACTTTTAAAGAGAAGATAGGCATAACAGGTGTTGTTCTTTCTAAATTTGATGGTGATGCTAAAGGTGGAGTAGCACTTGGACTTACTCAACAAGTAGGAGTTCCTCTTCGTTTCATAGGTAATGGTGAAAAGATGCCTGATCTTGAGCAGTTTATAGCCGATAGAATTGTAAGTCGTCTTATGGGTGCAGGAGATATTGAGGGATTGGCTGAGAGAGCAGCATCAAGTATAGATCCTAAAGAAGCTAAACGTATGACACAGAAGATAAAAAAAGGTCAGTTTAACTTTAATGATTTTTTAGCACAGATGGAGCAGATGAAGAAACTTGGTAGTATGAAGTCCATTATGGGAATGATACCAGGTATGGGAAATATGGCTAAACAGATTGGTGATATGGACTTGGAGAACTCTGAAGAGATTAAGCAGATCAAGGCACTTGTATCTTCTATGACACCAAAAGAGAGAGAAAATCCAGAGTTACTCAATAATACACGTAAACGCCGTTTAGCATTGGGTTCAGGTCTTGAAGTAATGCATGTAAATCGTGTGCTTAAGCAGTTTAAAAATGCCTCTAAAATGGCAAAAAAGATGTCAACTAAAGGTGGAATGAAAGAGATGCAAAAGATGATGCAACAGATGCAAGGTGGTGGAGGTATGCCAAATATACCACGTTAGTTTATAACCCATAATTAGATTAATGAAATTTTTAGTCTTCTTATGGTAAAATTTCATTTCGTTAAGCCTTGATGAGTATTTTAGTCATTAAAAAATAGTTGTCAGGACTTGACAGTAGGGTACTTTACCTCAAGTGACTCTATTTTTAAAATATTTACATTAAATAAAAAAGGATAGCATATGACAGCAATTAGATTAACAAGAATGGGTAGAAAAAAGAAACCTTTTTACAGAATAGTAGTAACAGATAGTAGAAAAAGAAGAGATAGTGGTTGGATTGAATCAATTGGTCATTATAATCCAGTATCTGTAAATAAAGAGCTTACTCTTGATGAAGAGAGATTGAATTATTGGATTTCAGTTGGAGCGCAAATGAGTCCAACAGTAAAAAGATTAGCAGGTAAAAAATAGTTAAATGGTAACAGACTTCCTTCTTTCATATACCAGACTATTGGTAAATAATCCTGAAGATTTATCTATTGATATTTCTAATATAGATGATAACTTTGATGAGATTACTATATTTGCAAATAATGAAGATATAGGTAAACTTATAGGTAAAGATGGGAGAATGATTAACTCTATAAAAACAGTAATCTCTGGATGCAAAGCAAAAGGTGGTAAAAACTACCGTGTTAATGTTAAGGCAAGTAAATAAACATGTCAAATGACGCATCTCTCATCGCTCAAATAGGTCGAACTATCGGTCTTTGGGGTGACCTCAAATTTCATATTCATACAGATTTTTCAGAACAATTTCAAGTTGGTAAAACTTATAAAAGTAGTCGTGGTGATTTAACTATCTCGGATATTAATCATAAACGAGGAACTATTCGTTTTATTGGCTATGAAAGTATTGATTCAGCTAAAAAATTAACTAATGTTAAGATTTTTGCTGATGAAGATCAGACACGTAAAAATTGTGATTTAAAAGATGGAGAATATTTTTGGTTTGATATAATTGGTTCTACTCTTAAGCAAGATGATGAGATAGTTGGAGAGATAACAGATATTCAACGTATGGCAGATACTGATTATCTTGTTATTAAAACTGATGAAGCCTTAGTTAAGCAAGAGTTTTCAACAAGTTTTTTACTTCCATATATTGATCGTTATATTGTAAGTGTTGATGTAGAAAATAAGATAGTTTCTGCAAAAGATGCAAAAGATATATTAGAAGCTAGTTAGCCTTATGCATTTTAGCTTTGTTACACTTTTCCCAAATCTTATCAAAGGATATTTTTCTGAAAGTATCTTAAAACGAGCTATTGAAGATGATAAAATATCTATAGACTTTTATAATCCACGTGATTTTACTAAAGATAAACACAATCGTGTTGATGCTCCAATGATAGGTGGAGGTGCAGGAATGCTTATGACTCCTCAACCACTTATGGATACTTTAGATAAAGTGAAAGAGAACTCTTCAAAAGCTCATATGATTTTTTTATCACCAGTAGCAAAAACATTTACTCAAAATGATGCAAAACGTTTAGCAAAAAAAGAACATATTGTATTTGTTTCTGGGCGATATGAGGGTATAGATGAGAGAGTTATAGAAGAGTATGCAGATGAGCTTTTTTCTATAGGCGATTTTATATTGACTGGTGGTGAATTGGCTAGTATGGTGGTTTGTGATGCTATTAGTCGTAATGTAGAGGGTGTTCTTGGTAATAGTGATTCTTTAAGTGTTGAGAGCTTTGAAGAGTCACTTTTGGAGGCTCCCTCTTTTACAAAACCTATAAATTATGATGGAAATAATGTTATTTCAGAGTTCTTAAAGGGTAATCATAGTAAAATCACAGACTTAAAAAGAGGGCTTGCTTTGTGTAAAACAAAGTTTTTTCGCCCAGATTTACATAAAAAAGGTATATCAGATGAGAAATAAATACATTGAAAGCTTTGAGCAAGCACAACTAAAAGAGAAGCAAGTTCCTGATTTTAGAGCAGGAGATACAGTAAGAGTAGCTGTAAGAATTCAAGAGGGAAATAAAGAGAGAGTACAAAACTATGAAGGTCTTTGTATCGCTATTAGAGGTCAAGGTACAGGACGTACATTTATGGTAAGAAAAATGGGTGCTAACTCTGTTGGTGTTGAGAGAATTTTCCCATTATACTCTGACTCTATTGAGAGCATTGAAGTACTTAGAAAAGGTAGAGTAAGACGTGCTAAACTCTTTTACCTTAGAGAACTTAAAGGTAAAGCAGCAAGAATTAAAGAGCTTCGTAGAAAATAGTTCTTTATTCAATTTTACTTTGTCTTTGGAGGAGTATTTCAGTTATTTACTGAATCTAAACTCCTTCAATACAACCTTCTAATCTAATCTAATCATAACTCAAACAAAATAATCAATTTTTTATTTATTCCATACTTTAATTTTTATTTAGGATATTTATATGTTATCAACTATTAAAAACAAATTTATTTCATTTATACAGCTTATACTTGTACTTATCTTTATTATCTTTGAAGAGATTATTTGGGAGGGTGTTGCTAAACCTATATATGAGCTTATTCATTCCCTTAAGATATTGCAAACAATAGAGAAGAAGATAGAGCATATTAATGCCTATATTATTTTAGTTGTATTTATTTTAATGTTAATAACAGTAGAGACATTTGGTGTTTATGCTGGTATGCTATTTGTAAGTGGTCATATTTTACTTGGATTGGCACTTTATATATCTAAGATTCCAATAGCTGCATTTACTTTTTGGTTATTTAGAGTTAGTGAAGATAAGCTTATGCAGTTTGATTGGTTTAAATGGCTTTATGAGAAGATTATGGTAGCTATAGCATACTTAAAATCACTTACCATATATTTAGATACAATGGAGCGTTTAAAATCTATAAAATATAAATTTAAAAATATTATTGAGATGATTAAGAGAAAATATTTTGCAAATAAAAGTCCTTTTATTGCAAGATTGAAGCATCTATATAAAGATATGAAAGCATTATTACGAAAATAGATTATGAAATGAATAAGAATATATTTTACTCAACTCTATTTTTTCTTTTTACTTTTATATTAATATTTCTTATTTTTGATGGCAGTCGTGAGTTTTTATTGGCATTTTTGGTGCGTATATTGATATTTGTAAAGAAAAATATTTTTAAAATGTTAACAGCTTTCTTTTTAGTTAAAGGAAAGTTTATATTAATACTGTTTATTAAAAAGATAGCCATACTCTCTACTATAGGTTTAAGTAAGAGATATATGATAGAAAAAGTGATAATAAAAAATTTTAAGGTACACTTTTTAATTCATCTTAAAGATGATATTAAACTTCTTTTAGAGTATGCTACAAAAAACTTCTATAGTTTCTCAATAGTAAAAAAGATAGTAACTCTTTTTATATTTTTAGGCTCTTTAGGGTTTGTTGGTAAGTTTATGGGAGGAGTACTAGCTTTTAAAGTATTTGTAGCTAAAATTTGGAGTTTTTTATTGGCTATTTTTCTTAAAGTATTTGCTACGGTTATCTATTTTTTTACAGATTATCTATGGGGTTCATGGCTAGAGCCTATTGTAGAGATAATAATATTTACATGGCTGTTATCTCTATTGGAGAGAGTACCTTTCTTTTATAAAATTATTCAAAAGATATATAGTTTTACTATCTTATGGTTTGAGTGGTTTGAGTATTATATGGATATTATTTTTCATATACCATTAAAAAGATTTTTAAAATATTTAGTAGGAAAGATAAAAGAGAGTATTTATAGCTTTGTAGGATATAAAAAAGTATCTAAGTGGCATAAGCTACAAGAGTATAGAAAACAAAATCCAAATTTTTTTAATAAACTCTATAAAACTAGAGAGTATAGAAAGAAGAAGAGAGGCTCTTATCTATCTAGCTATGAAAAGCTACAATTAAAGCGTAAAGCTTAGTAACTTCTATTTTTCATAGCACTTTTAGCTTCTCTATCTAGTGTTTTTGCTTTCATATCGGCACGTTTATCATGGAGTTGTTTCCCTTTAGCAATGGCGATACTAACTTTAGCAAGATTACGTTCGTTGAAGTAGATCATAAGTGGCACAATAGTTAGTCCATCTTTATGTACTTTTACATATAGTTTTTCAAGCTCTTTTTTGTGAAGCAATAGTTTTCTAGGTGTTCTTGTATCTGGTACATAGTGTTTGTTTGTTGTCTCTAAGTGAGCAATATGGGCATTTATAATATGTAGTTCACCTTTAATAAAACGACAAAAAGCATCAGCTAAATTAGCACGTTTTGCTCTTAATGCTTTTACTTCTGCTCCAGCAAGTACGATACCAGCTTCAAACTTCTCAAGTATCTCATAATCATGTCTAGCTTTTTTATTTTGTGCAACGATATTGATAGCCAATGTTTTTCCTTTTTAAATAGTTTAAGAATTATATCATAAGTTATTAAAGCAGATTTTGATGAGATATTTCAAATGATTTTTCAAACATTTGATTGGGAATTTTGGGTAAAATAAGATTATGAATAATAATGAACATAAAAATAATCCTATGCATGGTGTTAAATTGGTACAAATTTTAGAAGA
>JALUBF010000057.1 GCA_027045015.1 Sulfurovum sp. | reverse complement strand
AAACGGCGTGAGAATGCTTTATCTATATTTCCAAGGAGATTTGTAGTGGCTATTAGTATCCCTTCAAACTTCTCTATCTGTTCTAAAAAAATATTTTGCATCTGATTGTGCATCTTATCTGCTGAACTTCCTGTACCTTCAGAACGAGATGATAAAAACTGATCTGCTTCATTTAGCAATAAGATAGGCTCAACCTTTGCTTTTTTACTAAGCTCTTTAAAATCATCAAATATCTTACGTACATTTTTTTCACTCTCTCCAATATACATAGATAGTATCTTAGAACAATCAAATGACAAGATAGGTCGCTTTAGTGTTTTTGCAAGACTCATCGCTGTCATAGTCTTACCCGTTCCTGCTGTACCATAAAAGATAATACGTGCATCAATCCCTTTTCGTTTATCTTTTATACCCCATTGTCTTAACTTTTTAAAGACCTCTTTATCAACCTGTTTTACAACATTGTTTAATGTCTCTTTGGTTTTTGAGTGCAAAACTACATCATCTAGTGTAGTAGTTGGTTTTAGATACTCAAAAATATCCTGTTCTTCTACTAGCTCATTTAGTTTGAGTTTAGCTACTTTTTTCTTCTTTGTAGGGTGGATAATACGTTGCATTATCTCCTCTTGTAGATAAAAAGAGCGACTCACTCCTCCAAACATATTGAGTATCTCTTCATAGTCTATAATCTCTTCTGCAATGAGCTTTGCACCCTCTTCTAGCAATGCACGATTTTTTATCTTCTCATACTCATCAAAGCTTATGAGTTCTATGAGAGTATTCATATCTCTAAACTCTCCATCTCCTGCTGAATACTCCTCTTTTAGAAGTGCTAAAAAGATAGATTTCTCTTTTTCGTCTAAGTTTTTCTCTTTAAAAAACTCCTCGACTACTATGGGAGTTTTAGTCATCTTTACACGCTCTTCTATGCGTGTTTTAAGAAGTGTTAACTTATTTTTAAGCCGTCCTATACTCAAAGAGTTATCTGTGAAACCTTGCTTAAATGTAGCTATTTTATGTAGAAGAGAGACCATATCAAACTGATCTTGTAGATACTCTAAATGGTCGGTATATGGTTTAACCTCTGGCAAAAATATCTCCAATGAACCCTCTTCAAGAAGACGAAGAAGTGAGATACTAGGTGTTACAGATGCAGATATTAGTTCTAGTTTAGATGCTTCATGTGCCTTTACTTGTCCAAAAGTAACCTGAATAAGCCAACCTAAATCGATTAGATTTTTTATGAGTTCAAGTTTTTTTAAGTAGAGATACTTCTCTTTAGAAAAATTCTCCTGAAGTATCTCAAGTACAGAGATATCTTCTACACCTGCTACATATCGTTTGCAGATACTTTGTATAAGTTCTGCCTCTTCTTTACTACATTTAAGCTGTTCATATATAGATGCATTACTCACATCTGTTGTCTCAATAAACTCTATAAGATATTTCAAGTTCTACTCTTTGTCATTCTTATTTTTTTTAGGACTCTTTAATATTATAAAAACAGATACTATGATCACTCCATACAGTATGTAATGTATATATTCACCTTGCAACATCAATCAATCTCCTTAATCTTCTAAAGCATATAGAGCTTTAATCTCTTCTGCCCAAATGGTATCATCTATAGTCTCTAAAATAAGTGGTATATCGTCCATACGAGAATCATTCATAATAAATCTAAATGCGTCCCAACCAATCTCTCCTTGACCTAAAGAGTGATGTCTATCTACCCTTGAACCAAGTGGTGGCTTGGAGTCATTTATATGCATACCCATAAGATACTCTCTTCCTACTATATTATCGAAACTACTCCATGTTTTATCGTACTCTTCTCTTGTTCTTATATCATATCCTGATGTAAACATATGACAAGTATCTATACAGATACCTACACGGCTTTTATCTTCTATCTTATCTATGATATGAGCTAGATGTTCAAATCTGTATCCCAAGTTTGTACCTTGTCCTGCTGTATTTTCTATGACAAGTTTTACATTACTATCTTTTGTTGCCTCTATAGCTATATTCATAGAATCTGCTATAACATCTAAACAGTTTAACTCTGCTTGCATAAGCTTATCCATATACTCTGGGTCTTTTTTTGCTATCTTAACTAGATGAGAACCTGGGTGAAAGTTTAATCTATCTAATCCTAAGATACGACAACGCTCAAGCTCATCTATAAAAGCATCTCTGGACTTCTCAAGCTTTGGCACTTCATGATGTCCAAGATTTATAAGATATGAGTCATGAGGTAAAATATGTTTAGGTAATATACCTGATTTTTCCAAATTTTCATGAAAAGCATCTATACTCTTTGTCTCTAAAGGCTTAGATTTCCATTGTCTTTGATTTTTCGTAAAAAGAGCAAATGCTTTTGCTCCTATTGCCATAGCATTAAGTGGAGCATTCTCAACACCACCACTTGCACTTACATGTGCTCCTACAAACTTCATCTGTCTAACCTTTTTATTTTTATTAATATATTATTGATTTTATCATCAAATATAATTTGATTATTTAAAACACTATATCTTATACTATATTTATCTTCTTTATCTATCTTTTGTGTAAAGCCGTTACCTCTTTTTATAACATTTTTCCCACCAAAAATCTCTTCACCTCTAAATATATGGTTCAATATATCTTTAGGATAGTATGAACTTAAAACTCTTTTATTGAAACTATTTTTATCTAAACATTTAAAAGTAGAGGTGCAAATCTGCTCTTTTTTTATATTTAAATTCATTATAGCACTACCACTACTATATATCTCTATCTTCATATTGTCATTATTTAGATATATAAACCCTAAATCTGCATATTTAAATGTCGGTGTTTTAAAAGTTATATATAGACTATCTACTTTATTATACTCCTTTGTACCACAACTATTTAAGAGTAAGATAGAAAATGAGATTAATAATATTTTTTTAAAAAACAAAACTTTTTCCTAATTTTTAGAAATTATACACTATTTAAGTATTATTTAAGCATTGTATTTATATAATTCCGTCCACAAGTTGTGAATGGCCCCATCGTCTAACGGTTAGGATCCATGGTTTTCATCCATGTTATAGGAGTTCGAGTCTCCTTGGGGTCACCATTTAAATCTTGTTACTTTTTATTTTTGTTGGCCCCATCGTCTAACGGTTAGGATCCATGGTTTTCATCCATGTTATAGGAGTTCGAGTCTCCTTGGGGTCACCAATTTTATCTACTCTTTCTATTATTTTATTTTATTTCACTATAATTTTATATCAACAATCAAAGGTTCACATATGTTACGTACTATTTTAACTTCTTTACTGCTATCTGCTATGTTAATGGCATCACAAAATTACACTGTAAGATTGGCTGTTTTTAAAAATGCCTATAAACTTCATAAAATAATCAATAAATATCCACCTGCTATTAGAAAAACTGTTAAAACATATAAATATAATCATAAAACATATGCTTATACCATACCAACAACCAATAGAGCTATATTAAAAAAATTACTACCTGCGTATAGACGAATATTTAAAGATGCTTACCTTCAACCAACAAAACGTAAGTTTTAGATAGTAGGATCGAAAGAGACCAACTCACCTTTTTTTAGTCTAGGGATTATATCTGTTCGTATTTTACGAATAAGATAACTCTTTTTTTCAAATGATATATCCTTAGAAGATGCTACTTTTTTTAACTTCATATCATAATGTTTTATGATAAAGTTGCGTAGTACATTATTGAGTTCATCTTCGCTCATAATCTCAAAGCTATCATCTAAACTTAGTCCAACTAAAGATGGATTATCACTATCTCCATTTAATATAATAGAAAATAAACCTGCATAATTACCAAACATATCTACATCAACTACAGATAATACATTATCAATAAGAGTAGGTTTTTCAATAAGAGTCTTCAATATACTAAGTTGAGCTACATCATCTTTATTTTGTGTAACATTCTCTTTAGCCATATCTACTTCTACTTTAGTGCCAAAAAAACTAGGAGACAATCCAAGCAATGTAGATGCTGTTGGGATATATGCATCTTTTATGATAGGAGAGAGTCTATCTATAAACTCTTTCACTGCTCCAAAACCAGCCTCTTTAGCTCTAGGGTCATGTAAATCATACTGCTCTACTATCTTCTCCAATACAAATGGTATAAGTGGTTTTGCTTCACGTAGTAACTTTGCTACACTCTCACTTTGACCTTTTGCTATAAGGTCTGCTGGATCTTGACCATCAGGAAATAGTACTACTCCCCCATCAAAACCAGCTATAGATAACATCTGTGAAGCTTTAAGAGCTGCCAAGACTCCTGCTTTATCGCCATCATAAGCCAATATAACTTTAGGTTCACCCTTTCTAAGCATTGGGAGATGTTCTGATGTAAGAGCTGTTCCCATACTAGCAACTGCTTCAGTAAAACCTGCTTGATGGAACATCACTACATCTAAATAACCTTCACAGATTATTATCTTTTTATTTTTATATATGCTATCTTTTGCAAGATGATACCCATAAAGCAGACGAGATTTATTGAAAAGTTTTGTTTGAGGAGAGTTTATATATTTAGCTGGGTGATTTGTAATAGTACGCCCACCAAAACCAACTATAGAACCACTAGGAGAATAGATAGGGAATGTAATACGCTCTACCAAACGTGCATAATAACCTTGAGCATTCTCACTTTTAGCGATAATACCTGCTTCTAATGCTTGAGGTAGAGGAAGAAGTGATGAATTTAAAAACTCCATAACCTTCTGTCCAGATGGTACATAACCTATCTCAAAACGCTCTATGGAACTTTGATTTATACCTCTAATTAATAGATACTCTACTGCTGTATGGTTTTGATTTAGATTTTTTATATACCACTGACCAATAGCTTCAAGCAGACGTTTTGCATCTGTATAATCTGAACTACCTTTAGTGTAAGTTAGTGAAAAGTTATGCATAGATGCCAGTTTTTCTATGGCTTCAGGGTAAGATAATTTCTCAAGTTCCATTACAAACTTAATGCTATCACCACCTACCCCACAACCAAAACAGTGATATATCTGCTTTGCTGGACTTACCACAAAAGATGCTGTTTTTTCACCATGAAATGGACAATTTGCTTTATAATTTGCCCCTGCTTTACGTAACTCTATAAAGTTACCTATCACATCAACTATATCAATACTATTTTTCAACGCTTCTATGGAGGAATTATCTATCATAAAGGAATTATATCTAATTCGCTATAATTTAATGACATAATAAACAAGGATAAACTTGGAACATATACTACCTGCTTACAATGACCCTCTATTTAGTATTTTACTTATTATTGTTATTGCACTTATTATAGCTATGATGACTTATGCTTGGGGTATATATAAAGAGCAAAAAGAGGAGGGAAACCTTCTAAAGTTTTTAGATAAGTTTGAATCTTCTGAATGCTCGTTAGATACATCAAATATGAAATTTGAACCAAATATGCTAAAACCTCTTGCACTTCTTGCTAAGGCTTTTGATAATGCAGGAGAGTATCATAAAGCTATCAATATATATCTCTATCTTATTAAGTATATAGATAATAATCAAGCAAAAAGAGAACTTATGGAATATCTTGCCAATACCTATTTTAATGCTGGTTTTTTAGAGCGTTCAAAAAATATATATCTTGAGATACTACGTACAAAACCAAGAAATATAAAAGTACTCTATAAACTTGGTATAGTCTATGAATCTATGCATATGTATGATAAAGCCAAAGATACAATTACCCCTCTTTATACACTAGGAGAAGATACTAAATCTTTAGAACTGTTTTTTGATTTTTCACAACTACGTTTTTCTAAAGATATAGAACTTCAAGATAAAGTAAACAAAATTATAGATATACTCAATAAAGAGCCATCTTTATATCGTCAATCAATCTTAGAGCTACTAAAATTAGATACAAAAAAAGCTTGGGAACTCATAGAGCCATCAAGACTAGATGAACTTATAGATATATTGTGGTTTTTGCCAAATTCACAACTCGATTTAGATATAATTTTATCAAATGAAAAGCTACATACGCTCTATTATGTCAAAGGATATATAAAAGAACCTATGATAAATAGTGGTATCTTCTCATTAGATATATTGGCAACGGCTAAAAAAAGTGGGTTTGAAGATGGTGAGCTTATCTTCTCATATCTATGTAAAAAGTGTAAACATAATTTCCCAGTATCATTTACACGATGTCCAAACTGTATGGCTCTAAATTCTATAAAAGTTGAGGAAGAGATTGCAAAATCAAACACTAAAACAGATTACTCTATACTCTGATGGTTCTAGTCTTGGTAACCCAGGAGCAGGTGGCTATGGAGGTATCTTAGAGTATAAAGGCAAATGTAAAGAGTTCTCAGGAGCAGATGCACATACTACCAACAATCGTATGGAGCTTAAAGGTGTTATAGAAGGACTAAAGCTTCTAAAAGAGCCTTGCAAAGTAGAGATAGTCTCAGATAGCTCTTATGTTACAAAAGGCATAAATGAGTGGCTAAATGGCTGGATAAGAAAAAATTTTACCAAAGTTAAAAATGTAGATCTTTGGAAAGAGTATATAGAAGTTTCAAAACCACACCAGATACATGCTACATGGGTAAGAGGACACAATGGACACCCACAAAATGAGAGATGTGATGAACTCGCAAGAGATGAGGCTCAGAATATCAAAGCAACACTATAATATAAATTAAACAAAGGAGAATAAAATGAACGATTATAGTCAACTTGAACAGAGACTAAACTATACATTTAAAGATAAGCAGTTGATTATTGAGGCTTTGACACACAAAAGTCATAAAAAGCCTTACAATAATGAGCGGCTTGAGTTTTTAGGAGATGCTGTACTTGACCTCATTGTAGGTGAATATCTTTTTAAGAAATTTCCAAAGTCAAATGAGGGAGTACTCTCAAAAATACGTGCTTCACTTGTAAATGAATCAGGATTTACACTACTTGCACGCAAGCTAAACTTAGGCTCATATATATATCTCTCTTTAGCTGAAGAGAACAATAATGGACGAGATAAATCATCTCTACTCTCTAATGCTTTTGAGGCTATTATGGGTGCTATCTATCTTGAAGCTGGACTATCTGTAACTAAAAAAATATCTATAAAACTACTTGAAGAGTGTCACCCAAAAATAGATTTAGATACTCTATCTAAAGACTACAAGACAGCACTTCAAGAGATAACTCAATCTATATATGGGGTAACACCATCTTATGAACTCCTTGGTTCATCTGGGCCAGATCATAAAAAAGAGTTTGAGATAGCCATAGTACTTGATGGAAAGAGCATAGCAAAGGCAAAAGGCAAAAGTAAAAAAGAGGCTCAACAAAAAGCAGCACAGATAGCACTAAAGGAGATCAAAAAGTGAATACCTTTGGTAAAAAACTAACTCTTACAACTTTTGGAGAGTCACATGGCAAAGCTTTAGGGTGTATCTTAGACGGTGTTCCTGCTGGACTTAAGATAGATGAAGAGTTTATACAATCAGAACTAGATAGAAGAAAACCAGGAAAAAGTAAACTAGAGACTGGTAGAAAAGAGGATGATAAAGTAGAGATACTATCTGGTACTTTTGAGGGAGTAAGTACAGGTACTCCTATAGCTATGATTATCTTCAATACCAATCAAAAATCAAGAGATTATGACAATGTAAAAGATCTATTTCGTCCTGGACACGCTGATTTTACCTATTTTCATAAATATGGTCTTCGTGACTACCGTGGTGGTGGGCGATCATCAGCACGTGAAACTGCTGCACGTGTAGCAGGAGGAGCTATAGCAAAACTAATGCTTAAAGAGATAGGCATAGAGATAGCCTCTGGATTGTGTGAAGTTGATGGCATCAAAGCAGAAGTTCAAAACTTTGAATATGCTAAGACCTCTAAACTATATGCTCTTGACCCATCAGTAGAAAAAGCTCAAGAAGATGCCATACTAAAAGCAAAAAATAACCATGACTCCGTAGGTGGAGTAGTACTCACTACTGCTACAGGTCTACCAATAGGACTTGGTGAACCACTATACTATAAACTAGATGCCATACTAGCTGAAGCTATGATGGGAATAAATGCAGCCAAAGCTGTAGAGATAGGAGATGGAGTAGCATCAGCTCACCTAAAAG
The DNA here is from genome assembly GCA_027045015.1 of Sulfurovum sp. GTDB lineage: Bacteria > Campylobacterota > Campylobacteria > Campylobacterales > Sulfurovaceae > Sulfurovum. Next base: position 11,603 of record JALUBF010000057.1, on the reverse strand, counting down.
GGAGTCAAAACAATGATGAGATAACTCTAAATGGGTTTAGTTCAAACCACTCAGGAGGAATATTGGGAGGCATTAGTAATGGAGATACTCTCATTGTAAAAACATACTTTAAACCAACACCAAGTATATTTAAAGAGCAACACACTATCACTACAAAAGATGAAGAGTTAAACTTTAAACTAAGTGGGAGACATGACCCATGTGTAGCCATTCGTGGATCAGTTGTCTGTGAAGCTATGATGGCATTAACATTAGCAGATATGACTCTACTCAATATGGGTAAAAAAATGGAACATCTAACAACTCTTTATAAAGGTTAAAAAAGTTTTGGTTCGTCTAACCCTTTCACCCTGAAACTCTTACGGTGAATAGGGGACCTACCATACTTAAGCAAAGCCTCTATATGAGCTTTTGTACCATACCCTTTATGTTTTTCAAATCCATACTCTGGATACAATTTAGCTTGTGATACTATCTCCTTATCGTGTGTAACTTTAGCCAATATACTAGCTGCACTTACCTCAGCTACTTTTGTATCTGCTTTTACCATAGTTCTAATATTATCAACACCAAAAGTACTGTTACCATCAAACAAGTAGTCAACATCTGGTAAATGTTTCTGTATAGCAAGTAATCCTCTATGTAAACACTCAGAGATACCAAGTTCATCTACATCATTTGGTGAAAAAGATACTATATGATAACTACTATTTGCCAAAATCAAAGGATAGAGAGCCTCTCTTCTTTTCTCACTTAGCTTCTTAGAGTCCATTAAGCCCTCCACCTCACTAGTAAGTATGACTCCAGCCATCACAAGCGAACCAGCTAAAGGACCTCTACCAGCCTCATCTATGCCACATAAGGGTCTGTTTTGTTGTTTCATTTTGTCTCCATATCTATAGCATCTAATCTTAAAAAAATCGAAAACTATCATATCCAAAATAGTATAAAGATTGTAAATTGACATATTTTTATTTTTTTAATAAGAAGTAGATATAATACATTTAAAAAGAGAGATTAGATTGACAGCTAGAAAACCATTAAATATCTTTTTTGCTGTACAAAAGGCACTTTTTTTACGTGAACTTAGTATGCGTTTTTCTATGAGTAAAACTGGTATATTTTGGACTTTCTTTGAACCATTTATGCAAGTTTTTATTATGGTACTTATAAAAGTATTACTTTTTGGTAATTCTAATACTAATCTTGATTTTGTTGCATTTCTTGCTTTAAATTTTACTGCGTTTAATATGTTTAGAAATATTCTTTCTAAGTCTATGGGAGCTTTTGCTGGAAATAAAGCTCTTTTTGTATATAAACAGGTTAAACCTATAGATACTATTATCTCTCGCGTTATAGTTGAAGTATTTATGACATCTATTATCATAATAGCTTTTATTATCTTAGGAACTTATTTTGGAAATGATTTAGATGTAAAAAATCTTCCTATGGTAGTAGTTGGATTTTTATGGCTTATAGTATTCTCTTTTTCTTTTGGTCTGTTTATTGCAGTAGTAGATACATTTTACTCAAGTGTAGGTAAAACGATCAATATCATTATGTCACTTGCTATGTTCTTTTCAGCTGTATTTTATACTGTAGATATGCTACCTATTGAAGCTCAAAGTATAGTACTATATAACCCTCTTACACACTTTATAGAGATGATACATGGCTACTACTTCTATGCTCTTGATGATAAATATGTAAATTATGACTATATAATGTTATGGACTATTACTCTACTATATGCTGGACTTTGGTTCTACAAAAGACTAGAAGAGAGGATTATATCTTTATGATAAAGCTAGAGAACGTTACAAAATATTTTATAACAAAAGAGGGAAAAAAATATATTTTAAAAGATATGAGCATAGACATACCTTCACATACAAATATAGGTATATTAGGACGTAATGGAGCTGGTAAATCTACACTTATGAGAATGCTAGGGCATATAGAATTTCCAAATAAAGGTACAATAACATCAGATCATAACTTCTCTTGGCCACTTGGTTTAAGTGGAGGTTTTGTAGGTAATATGACAGGAAGAGCAAATGTACGTTTTGTATGTAGACTTTATGGTAGAACAAAAGAACAAACAAATGAGATAATAGAGTATGTAAAAGAGTTCTCTGAGTTAGAAGATTATTTTGATATGCCCATAAAAACATACTCTTCTGGTATGAGAGGTCGTCTATCTTTTGGGTTGAGTCTTGCTTTTGATTTTGACTATATGCTGATAGATGAAACTCTCTCAGTAGGAGATGCTCGTTTTAAAAAGAAAGCAAAAGAACATCTGATGAAAAAGATAGAAAATTGTAATATTATCTTAGTAAGCCATGAGATGAATACTTTAAAAGAACTTTGTAATGCAGGTATTGTTTTAAACAAAGGGCAAATGGTATATCATAACGATATCATTAGTGCCATAGAAGATTATGAAAATATAAATAAAAAGGGGAAATAGATGAAAAGAAAACTCTATATTTTATCTAGTGTATTAATGCTATTGATACTAAATGGTTGTAGCCAACAAAGCTCAACTTTAAGACCAAAAGTACAAAAAAATGTTGCACCATATAGCTTAGAGTCATTAGAATTACGCTATCAGACAAAAGGGTATTGATGAAAAAAAATCCTCTAAAAGTCATATTTATATTTTTACTAATAGTACTTACCTTTTATATATTGTTTATAAAGACAGAGAAATTCAAATCAGATACAAATATTATTATAAAAGATCTTTCTCAAAGCCAATCTGTAAGTATATTAAGCTCTATGTTTTTAGGCAAAACATCTAGTACTATGCAAGATTCCGAGATATTAAAACTATATATAACCTCTGAAGATATGTTTAATAAACTAAATAAAGAGTATAATCTTACAGCATATTATAGTAGTTCTAAAATTGATTTTGCACAAAGATTATCAAGTAGTGCTATTATTCCATATTTTCAAACAACGAAGGAAAATCTTTTAAATTGCTATCAAAAAGATTTATATATACAATATGATAATCTTACATCTACACTAAATATATCCTTTTTAAATGCCAATGCAAATACAGCAAAAGCTATTGTAAAAAGTATTATATATTATTCTAAAATAATTTTAAATAAATATGAAAAAGAGAATGCAAAAGTTGCTCTACAATCAATATTGGAACAAACTAAAGAGAATAAACTTTTATTTACCAAATCAATCAAAAAACTAATAATGTATCAAAATAAACACCATACTATAGATCCAAAAATTGATGTGAAGTCAAAAAGTACTATCTTGGCTTCACTTGAAAGTAAATTGATAGAAAAGAGAGTTGAATACAAAAGTAAACTTGAGTATCTCAATAAAAACAGTGCTGAAATGAGACTTCTGTTAGATACTATTCATCAAATGAAAAAGAGTATATACAATATAAGGGGAGAGATTACAGGAGATAATAAGAATGAACTCAATAAAAAAGTTTCTGACTTTGAAATACTTAAAAATGAAGTTGAGTTCAATAAAAAGCGTTATATACAAGCACTGATTAAATTAGAAGAGACAAAAGTTTCGGTAAAACAAAATGCTAAAAATCTAATAATTATTACTAAACCAACATTAGCTCAAACATATAGTGAACCAAACAAAATAAAAGATATTATATCTCTATGGATTATACTTGGATTTTTATATGGTATCATCTCACTTATAATTACACTAATTAAAGAACATAAGGATTAAAATGAATTACATAAAAAAAATATTTTTACTACTATTGTTGACTCCTACACTTTTTGCTCTAACTATCACACCTACCATAAAAAAAGACAATGGTAGTAAACTCAATATAGCTCATAAAATATACTTTGGAGAACAACTTTTCAAAGGAAATTTTAGTCATACAAAACAGTTTCATCAAAATCCAAACTACATACTTAAAACTGGTGATATTATCAGTATTAAAACTTGGGGGGCATATGATTTTATAGGTAATATACCCATAGATCAAAAAGGTAATATCTTTATACCTCAAGTGGGTACAGCTCATCTAGCAGGTATAAAAAGTAGAGAGCTACAACCAGAACTGTCATCTGCTATAAAAGAGGTTTTCAATAATAATGTCAATATCTATGCAACAGTTCAAGGCTATCAACCATTAGCTGTTTATGTATCTGGTTCAGTAAAAAAAATAGGTCTTTACAATGGATTTTCTACAGATTCTGTACTACAATATATAGATAAAGCTGGAGGTATTATACCTGGAGAAGGAAGCTACAGACACATAAGCATACTTCGTCATAAACATATAGTTAAAAATATAGATTTATATAAGTTTTTATTAAATGGATATACAAGCAATTTTCATTTTAAAGATGGTGATGTTATCTTAATTCACCCTATAAAAAGTTTTGTAGAAGTAGCTGGTGATGTATCTCGTCCTTATATATTTGAACTAGTAGGAAGAAGTACATCTGTTAAAAGCATAATGAAATATGTTCTACCTAAACCTGGAGTAAATCGATTTATACACACTAGACGCAAAGGTAACAATGAGATATCAACTGCCTATAGTATCTCCAAAGCAAGAAATATAATACTTCGACGAGGAGATAAAGTAAACTTCTTCTCCAACCAATATGTAGATAGTATATCTGTTCAAATATATGGAGAACATAGAGGAGCTCATTATATCTCTGTATCTAAAGGTACATCACTCTATTCTGTACTTTCAAAAGTAAAATTTTCACCTCTTTCAAACATAAAAAGTACACAGATTTTCCGTCCATCTGTTGCAAAGATACAAAAAAAATTACTTGAGACAAATCTAAAAGATTTAGAAACAAGGGCGCTGACATCAAGCTCATCTAGTAAAGATGAAGCTACTATTAGAAGTAAAGATGCACAGCTCATTATGAAATTTATACAAAAAGCAAGAAATGTAAAATTTAAAGGGGAAGTTGTCCTATCAGCTAAAGAGGATTTAAGAAAAACCATACTTGAAAATGGAGATAAAATATATATACCAACCAAAAATAATATAATTATTATCCAAGGTGAAGTCAACATTCCTAATGCTCTCACATTTAAACAAGGTCAAAAACTTGACTACTACATAAACGCATGTGGAGGCTACACAGATAGAGCAGATACAAATAGGATACTTTTAGTAAAATCCAATGGTGAGGTTATACAGTACAATAGTGGAGCATTCAACTTTAAAGCACCAAATATTGAGGCAGGTGACTCCATCTTAGTATTGGGTAAAACAGATACAAAAAACCTACAATTTACAAAAGATATAACACAAATTCTATATCAGATTGCAGTTGGTGCATCTGTTGTAGTAAAAGCATTTTAAAATCAAGAAAGAGTAATAATGAAAAGTATAACTAAGAGTATTTTTAGAGAGTATGATATACGTGGTATTTATGAAGAAGAATTAAATGAAACTTCTGTCAAACTCATAGGTTATCATCTAGGTCAAAAGATACAAGGAGACAAAGTTGTATCCATAGGATATGATGCTCGTTCTCATTCACCTATATTAAGAGATTATCTTACTTCAGGACTCAATAGAGCTGGATGTAAAGTACTAGATATGGGAATGGTAGCAACACCTGTAAACTATTTTTCTAACTATATTGATTTTGATGGCATAACTACAGATGCTTCTATTATGATAACTGGTTCACATAATCCAAGTAAATATAATGGATTTAAAATTACTATGGACAAATCTCCTTTTTTTGGTGATGAGATCTACTCTTTAGGTGATGAGATTATAAACAATAAGCAGATGGTTATAGAAGATAATAAAAACTCTCAAAAAATAGATGTAAAAACACCCTATATTGACTTTATGGTAAAAGAGTTTTCACATCTTAAAGGCTTAAAAAAGAGACTTGTTGTTGATGGAGGAAATGGTGTAGCCAATACGGTATTGAGTAAAATATTTGATGCTTTAGAGTTTGACTATAAAGGTCTATATCTTGAATCTGATGGAAATTTTCCAAACCACCACCCTGACCCATCTGAAGAGAAAAATCTTGTAGATGTTAAAAAAGCTCTTGATGAAGATGGAGATATAGCTTTTGCCTATGATGGAGATGCTGACCGTATAGCAGTATTGACCCATAAACATAACATTAAAGGTGACCAGATGGCACTTCTTTATGCTATGAAGATAGATAATCCTACCGTTATTGGTGAAGTAAAATGTTCGCAAGTTATGTATGATGAGCTTAAAAGACGTGGTGCAACAGCTATTATGTATAAGACTGGTCACTCTAATCTTAAAGTAAAGATGAAAGAGACAAATGCTGATTTAGCTTGTGAAGTAAGTGGACATATATTTTTTAAACATCGTTATTTTGGATATGATGATGCGATATATGCAACTTTACGTATGTTAGAATTGATATATGATGGTGTGGACTTAGATAAAGAGTTAGAAGCTCTTCCTAAAGTATATTCTACCGAAGAGATAAAAGTAGAGACTAGCGAAGAGAAGAAATTTATCATTATAGAAAAAATCAAAGAACTACTTAAAAATCCTCCTAGTGATTTTCCTAAAATAGTAGATATCATAGAGGTAGATGGTGTTAGAATAAACTTTGAAAAAGGATGGGGATTAGTACGTGCTAGTAATACTACTCCTCTACTTGTAACACGTTTTGAGTCTGTTGATAAACAGTTGGCACAAAAGTATGAAAAAGAGGTAAATAGTCTCATACTTAAAGCAAAAGAAATTATCAAATAAAGGAAATTAGAATATATGAAATATGAAGATAATTTTCATACTATGAAAGAAAATAGTATATTATTTGACGAAATTATAGAAGAGAAAAAAACAATTGGTTATTATAATCTAGTTTATCAAGATACTATTGAATTTAAAAATTATGCAAAAGGTGTAAAGCAAAGTAATATTGTAATTATTGGTATAGGAGGAAGTACACTAGGTACTTATGCAATTTATGATTTTTTAAAAAACTCTAACAAATTTGAAAAAAAGTTAATATTTCTTGAAACTACTGATCCATTAGATATAAAAGCAAAACTTAATAATATAAAACTTGAAGATTCGTTATTTATTGTTATCTCAAAATCAGGAACAACTATAGAAACACTAGCTATATTTAAATATATTCACACACTTATTACTATAGATAAAAGCAATTGTCTAATCATTACTGAAAATGATTCAAAGTTAAATAACTATGCAAAAGTACATAAAATAAAAACATTTGATATACCTAAAAATGTAGGAGGAAGATTTTCTGTATTTAGTGCTGTAGGATTAGTTCCATTAGCTATCATAGGAGTTGATATAGATGCTTTATTAGATGGTACAAAAGAAGTATATAATTCTTTTTTTAAAAAAGAAGAATTATATAGTAGGATTTTAAAAAAAGCCCGTTTTTTTACAGAGTATAAATATAAATTTAATATTAATATTATCTTTTCCTATTCATCTATGTTAGAAGGGTTTAATAAATGGTATATACAACTTTGGGGAGAATCTTTAGGTAAAATAGATAGTAATGATATAGAACAAGGATTAACGCCTTTAGGACTTATAGGTCCGATAGATCAACATTCATTTCTCCAACTTATTATAGATGGGAAAAAAGATAAAACTATTACTTTTATAAAAGTAGATGACTTTAAAAGTGATTTGACTATTCCCAATATTACATTAGCTAAATTAGAAGAAATTGATTATATAAATCAAATTCCTTTTTCTGAATTGATAAATTTTCAAGCAGATGCTACAATAAAAGCTATTTCAGATATCAAAAAGATACCTTATGATGTTATTCACATAAAAGGTATAAGTGAAAATAGTATAGCTAAGTTAATGTACGAATATGAACTACTTACATCTATCTGTGCAAAACTTTTACATATCAATGCGTACGACCAACCTGGAGTAGAATCAGGAAAGATTATATTAAAAAATAAATTAATGGATATGGAGAGATAGTTGTCTATAAAGAAAATATTATTAATTATGTGGAATGATAGATATAAAAATCCTTTTCGTATCATAGCAAAATCTTATGCCCGTTATAAAAAACATGGATACTATGGAATGTTACAAAGAGTAGAAAAAGAGTATATAAAAATCAATCTTTCTGCAGTTAACTATATAGGGTATCCATCTGATTATTCATTATGGATAAAAGAAAATGAACATGATATATTATCTACTAAAAAACTAAAATATAAACCACTTATATCTATAATTGTTCCTACGTATAATACAAAGAAAAAATATATTGAAGAGATGATAAACTCCGTTATATCTCAAACATATACTAATTGGGAATTATGTATAGCAGATGATGCATCTTCAAATAAAGATACTCTAAAGATACTAAATTATTTTGAAAATAGTGATAATCGTATTAAAATTATATACCGTAATACAAATGGACATATTTCTAAAGCATCAAATAGTGCTATTGAAATTGCTACAGGTGAATATATATCTTTTTTAGATCATGATGATACTCTTGCTCCAAATGCACTCTATGAAATGGTAAAAAAACTAAATGAAAATAGCTCATTAGAATTTATCTACTCTGATGAAGATAAAATAGATGAAGAAGGTAATAGATATAACCCTCATTTTAAATCTGGATGGAATCCAAATATGTTTTTTTCTCAAAATTATATTTGTCATTTTACTATGATCAAAAAAGAGCTTATAGTAAAAGTTAATGGGTTTAGAGAAGGTTATGAAGGAAGTCAAGATTATGATCTATTTTTACGTATAATCAAGATTATAGATGCAAATAAGATAGATAGAGTCGAAAAAATACTTTATCATTGGCGTGCTATAAAAGGTTCTACAGCATATGGTAGTGGAGAAAAAGATTATACACATAATGCTGGAAAATTAGCATTACAAGACTATTTAAATTCACTAAATATAGATGCAAAAGTAAATGATGGGCTACTTCCAAATATATATAAAATAGATTATAATATTGCTGATAAACCTTTAGTGTCTCTTCTTATTCCCACTCGTGATAGGTATGATATATTACATAAATGTATAGATAGTATCCTAACAAAAACAACTTATACAAATTATGAGATAATCATATTAGACAATGAAACAAAATGTAAAAAAACATTACAATATTTTGAAAAAATAAAAACATATAAAAATATTAAAATATTAAAATATAACCATTCCTTTAACTACTCTGATATCAATAATTATGGTGTAACATATGCTAAAGGAGAGATAATTGGATTAATAAATAATGATATAGAGGTTATCTCAGAAAATTGGCTTACAGAAATGGTATCTTATGCTATACAAGATGATATCGGTGCAGTAGGTGCAAAACTCTACTATAGTAATGAGACTATACAACATGCAGGAGTAATACTTGGTATAGGAGGAGTAGCAGGTCATTCTCATAAATATTTCCCAAAAAATGATAATGGATACTTTTCAAGACTTAAAATAGTACAAAACTATTCGGCTGTAACAGGAGCGTGCTTACTTGTGCGTAAAAAACTTTATGAAGAAGTGGGTGGACTGGATGAAGAGAACTTAAAAGTGGCATTTAACGATGTGGACTTTTGTCTTAAACTAAAAGAAAAAGGCTACAGAAATGTATGGACACCTTATGCTGAATTATATCATCATGAATCTATAAGTCGTGGAACAGAAGATAATCCTCAAAAAGTAAAAAGATTTAATAGTGAAGCTAAATATATGAAACAAAGATGGAAAAGTATACTCAAAGCAGATGAAATGTACAATCATAATCTAACAAATATATATGAAAATTTTAGATTAAATGTAGATTCACATAGGAGCATATAAATATGAAAACAGGATATTTTATACTTGGAATGCATAGAAGTGGTACATCTGCTTTGGGTGGAGTACTTGATATTATAGGTCTTGAATTTGGTTCTAATTTAATGCCACCTCATGAAGAAAATCCAAAAGGATACTTTGAAAATAATTTCGTTGTTGCATTAAATGAAAAGATTCTAAATGAAAATGATTCTTCTTGGGATGATGAAAGTTTTGATATGAATATGCTTTCAAAAGAGAGTATTAAAAAGTATATAGAAGAAGCAAAAGAAATTATTGGTAGTGAATTTAAGTATGCACAAAAATTTGTCATTAAAGATCCTCGTATATGTTTACTTTTCCCTATTTGGGAAATGGCATGTAAAGAGTTAAATATAGAAATAAAAACAATACTTCCATATAGAAATCCTATGGAGGTAGCAACATCATTACAAAAACGAAATAATTTTTCTATTGAAAAAGGACTTTTACTTTGGATAAAACATTTTTTATCTGCAGAATATTTTAGTAGGAAATATGAACGAATATTTATATCTTTTGATAATCTTCTTGATGAAACAGAAAAAAGTCTTGATGAATTATATATATTTACAGATTTTAATACTCATAAAAAGCAAACAGAGATCTATAAATTTTTAGATAAAAATATAAAACATAACAATATTGCTATAGAAAATTTTACAAAAGAAATTCCACGATTTTTTCAAGAGTTACTAGATATACTACAGACAAAAGAATTTGACAACTTAGATTTATTTGATATTATTAGAAATGACTATATCTACTCTCAAAAATTATTTCAGGACAATCATAATAAAGAGTTAAAAACATTAATGGAAAAGGTACACTTACTTGAACAGATAAAAGATATAGCTGTTTTTGATGAAGAGTACTACTTAAAGGCTTACCCTGATTTGAGTCAATATAATGATACTCCATTTCATCACTATTTAAACTACGGTAAAACTGAAAAAAGAAACCCAAATGAATACTGTGAAATATTTAATATTGATACTCAAGAAATAGTAGCAAGAGATGAGGAAAATTATGCATTAAATGAACAACTTCAAAATGTTCAAAATATAAATATAAAACAAAGTAGCACGATAGAGTCTCAAGAAAATAAAATAAATGAACTAAAAAGTGAGATACACGTAGCAAAAGAAGAAAAAGTTCAGATAGAACATGAGTATGAAAGTAAGCTACACGTAGCAAAAGAAGAAAAAGTTCAGATAGAACAAAAATATAAAAATAAAGAACAAGAGATAAAAAAATTAAATCTATTGATAGATGATATAATTAAAGATTTATTAATAATTAAAGAAAGTAAATGTTGGTTATATACAAAGCCACTACGTGATGCTCAAAAGATTTTGAAAAGGTAGTATATTATGAAAAAAAAAGAATTTTCATTTAAAAAATCAAAAAGAATAATAAAAAATAGTGGATTGTTTGATAAAGTATTTTACCTTAGAACTTATGCTGATGCAAGAAAAGCAGATGAATTGCCACTTGAACATTTCATCAAGTATGGATTAAAAGAAAATAGGAAACCCAACAAATATTTTGATCCATTTTGGTATCAAGAGTTTTATAAAGATATAAAAGAGTCAGAGGTAACTCCTTTTATTCATTATATTTTATATGGACTTAAAGAAAATAGAAAGCCTAATAAATATTTTGACCCTATATGGTACAAAGAATATTATGAAGATGTTAAAAATGATGATGGTTCTGCATTTCAACATTATTTTTTATATGGTCGTAAAGA
>JALUBF010000056.1 GCA_027045015.1 Sulfurovum sp. | reverse complement strand
TACTGGTTACACTGGTTTACCAGAAAGTGGTGATGCAACATTATCGATAGATTTTGGTGCTGATAGTGCAACCTTAGTGCTTAATCCTAAGAATGAACAGACAAATGCAACTTTTAATCAACATCCATCTTTTGAAGCTAATTCGTTTAGTATAGGACAAGATCCACATAGTGGGAATAGTGCTGCAATAATGGGTAGAGCAAGTGGGGTTTTTCAAGAACCAACGGGAAATCAAGTAAAGGGTGCTTTTATCTATAATCAAAATTGTTATGACTCAAGTAGTGGAACTTATGATGTAAGTACATCGCAAAAACTACATTAAAGTATTTTTGTGAGGGATAAGTCAAAAATTTTACTGTTACTATTTTTATTTATCTTTGTCTCTATCTCTAGTGCATATCTCTATTTGCCTGATTATTTTCAGTCTTTAGATTCAAGGATTAGAGATTTTTACTTTAAAGTTCGTGGATCAGAAAAAGTTAGTGATGATATAGTCATAATTGATATAGATGAAAAGAGTCTTAAGGTGCTTGGTCAGTGGCCATGGGAGAGAGATAAAGTTGCTCGTATATTACAAAATTTGTCAGATAATGATGCTGGAATCATAGGGCTTGATATTATCTTTAGTGAGGCTGATAAAACAAGTCCTAAAAATATAGCAAAAAAATTTAAACTTAAAATGAGAAATTTACCTGATTATGATGAAATCTTAGCTAGAGTTATATCACAAACGCCAACTATTCTCGGTTATGTCTTTGATTTTCATTCTATTAATAACCAAGAGGCTCCTCAAATACCTGCTATCTTTATACAAAAACACAAATCAGGAGAGTTCCTTCCTAAGGCTACAGGAGTAACCTCAAATATAAAAATAATTCAAGATTCAAGCTATTCAAGTGGATTTATGAATAATATACCAGATAATAGTGGAATTATACGCAGTGTACCAATGTTTATAAACTATGATATGGAGATTTACCCTGCTTTGGCATTTGAAATGTATAGAATTGCTGTAAATTCACATAAAGTCATTTTAAACTATAGTAATATTGGAATAGATGATGTTGTATTAAACGGACAACATATTAGAAGTGATAGATTTGGAAAATTATATCTTAATTTTCGTGGACCTTTTAGGAGTTATAAATATATTTCAGCAGTAGATATTTTCAATAATACTGTAGATAAATCACTTATTGAAGGAAAGTTTGTTCTTATAGGGACATCTGCTTATGGGCTTATGGATCTTAGATCAACTCCTATGGATAGTGTTATAGCAGGAGTAGAGATTCATGCAAATATGCTTGATAATTTACTTCATAATGATATGCTCTATAAACCGACTTGGATAGAATCTTTAGACTTATTGATAATATTTATAATTGTTTTTATAGTACTATTTATTTTTTCTAGGTTAAGTTTAGTTTATTTGTTACTAGCATATAGTACACTTTTTGTGATGATTGTTTGGTTTAATTACTATATGCTTTTTAATAAATTCATAATCTTAAATACACTTTTTCCCATTTTTTCAATGATATTTTCATTAATAGCTATTTTAGGTATAGATTACATGTTTGAGCAACGACAAAAACAGATTATTAAAAACAGTTTTGCTAAAAAAGTCTCTAAACAAGTTATGGAAGATCTTTTAATTCATCCAGAAGCAACAGATTTGAGTGCTAGAGAAGAGAATGTTACTATGTATTTTTCAGATATTCGCTCTTTTACCACTATATCAGAAAATTTACATTCTGCCTCAAGAGTGATGGACTTTTTAAATTTTTATATGAATGCTATGGTTGTTCCAATTGAGAGAAGTAATGGAACTATAGATAAGTTTATTGGTGATGCCGTTATGGCATACTGGAATGCCCCTTTAAAGGTGAAAAATCATGCAGATAAAGCAGTTCAAACAGCACTAGAACAGATATCTATGCGTGATGAGATAAATATAGTAATTCATAAAGAGTTTGGTTTTGATGTTGACTTTGGTATAGGAATTAACACTGCTAATGTTCTTGTAGGCGAAATAGGTTCTGATGGACGCTCTGATTATACAGTAGTAGGTGATGGTGTAAATCTTGCTTCTCGTTTAGAAGGATTGTGTAAACCATATAAAGTACGATTAGTTATTTCTGAGTTTACAAAAGAGTTGCTGCAAGAAGAGTATGTTACGCAGTTGCTCGATATTGTAAGGGTAAAAGGAAAACATGAACCAGTTAAAATTTATGAAGTCTTGTCTTTGGGTAAGTCCAATAACGAGAAAGAAAAAGAGTTAGTTAAATATAACAAGGCACATGATCTATACTTAAATGCAAGGTTTGAAGATGCACAAGTGGTGTTTAATGAGTTGTCTCATAGTTATGGTAAATACCTTTACGAAATGTATGCTAGTAGATGTGAACATCTAAAGGGTGAAAATCTTGATGAGTTTGATGGAATTTTTGAATTTATAACAAAGTAGTGATATAATAATTTTTGTAAAGGAATGTTTATGCAAAAACATGTTGGAAGTTTAGGTGCTAATGAGATACTAGAGTTAGTGTTTGTTTATTTAGCTGAGGTTTCATCTCTTAAAGATTACGATAAAATACTTGAAGTTTTAGCGGCTATGGGTCGAGCCTTGACAAGTGCAGATAGATGTACAATATGGGTTGTTAGTGATGATAAAAAAACAATTTGGACAAAAGTAGCTCAGGGTATTGATAAAATAGAAATTCCTATCAATTCTGGGATTGTTGGCAATTCTATTTGTAATGGTACTAGGGAGCTTATTGATGATGTATATAGTGATAATAGATTTAATGCTCAAATAGATAAAGATACAGGTTATAGAACTAAATCAATGATGGTTATACCTATGTATGATTATAGTGATACTATTATAGGTGCTTTTCAAGTTATAAATCATCGTGGTGAAACAGAAAAATTTGATAAGCGTGATCTTGAGCGTTTAACACTTGCAAGTACCTATGCAGCAGAAACACTTATTTCTGCTGCATTAGCCATAGAGATAGAAGAGACTCAAAAAGAAGTTGTCTTTACTATGGGTGCTATTGGTGAGAGTAGAAGTAAAGAGACAGGAAATCATGTAAAAAGAGTTGCAGAGTATTCAAAAATTTTAGCATTATCGTATGGATTAGATGAGGATGAGGCTGAGTTACTTAAACAAGCTAGTCCTATGCATGATATTGGTAAAATAGCTATTCCTGATAGCATATTAAATAAACCTGGTCGTTTTGATGAGAATGAACGACATATTATTGAAACCCATGCAGAACTTGGTTATCATATGATAAAAAATTCACAAAGACCACTTTTAAAAGCTGCTGCCATTGTTGCTTATGAACATCATGAAAAGTGGGATGGAACTGGTTATCCTCGTAAATTAAAAGGGGAAGAGATACATATATATGGTCGTATTACTGCTGTAGCAGATGTTTTTGATGCACTTGGGTCTGATAGAGTTTATAAAAAAGCATGGAACGATGCAGATATATTTAAATTATTTAAAGATGAGCGTGGTAAGCACTTTGATCCAAAATTGGTAGATTTATTTTTTGATAGTATAGATGATATTTTACATTCAAGGGAAAAATTTAAAGATAAATATATAAAAAAAGTAGATACCAAAATAGATAAACAGATAACAGTTTTAGGTGCATATGGTACAAAAGCAAAGGGATATGGTACAAGTTCATTTCTTTTAAATAAAAAAAATGTTATTGATGCTGGTAATCTACTTGAGTCTTTAAGTGTTGATTCTATAGATATAGAAAATATTTGGATAACACATTCTCATTTAGATCACATAGTGGATATCGCTTATATATTAGATAACTATTTTAATTTACGAAAAAAATCTTTAAATATAATTGGTCTTCCTCAAACAATAAAAGCAATTAAGGAAAATTTTCTAAATAATATAATTTGGCCAGATTTTTCTAAAATACCTTTAACTTCATCAAATGAAATGGCAGTAACATATACAGAGATAGAAATCGAAAAAGAGTATGAAATTGGGGAAAATGAGTTTATTAGAGCTTTTAAAACAGATCATACTGTTGTTAGTTGTGGTTATGTCTATACAAAAAAAGATGCGTCTGTTCTTATAAGCTCGGACACTCACTCTTTAGATACTATAATAGCAGAAGTGAAAAATGATAGAAAGATTAGCTCAATTGTAGTGGAGTGTTCTTTTCCAACTGAACTCCATAAGTTAGCAATGGAGAGTAAACATTTAACTCCAAAGTTACTTTTTAAACAATTAGAAGATCTTAAAAGAGATGATTTATTATTATATATAAATCATATTAAGCCATCATACCTACAAAAAATACTTGAAGAGATCGATATTTATAAGGGAAAATGGGAACCAATAATATTAAAAGATGGTTCTTTTATAAATTTTTAAAAAAGGATGAGTTATGAATGTAAAAGTTTTAGTACCACTTGCAGGTGGATTTGAAGAGATAGAGGCAGTGAGCATTATAGATGTTCTTAGACGCGCAGAGATAGAAGTGATAGTAGCTTCTTTAAATGCAGAGATACTTGTTAATGGTGCAAATGGCATTAGTATTAAGGCTGATGTAGAGGTAAAAGATGTAAACGCAGATGAACTTAATATGATTGTCCTACCTGGAGGATGGGATGGTACGCATGCACTCGCAGATGATAAAAATGTACAAAATCTCCTGCGTGAAATGGATGCAAAAGGTAAAAATATTGGTGCTATTTGTGCAGCACCGTTTGCTCTTAATAAAGCTGGTGTTTTAAAAGAAAAATACACTTGCTACCCTTCTGTAGAAGAGGAGATAAACAAAGAGGGCTATATGGGTGATAAAACTATGGTGGTGGAAGATGCAAATGTTATGACCTCTCGTGGTCCTGCAACTGC
>JALUBF010000055.1 GCA_027045015.1 Sulfurovum sp. | reverse complement strand
AAGTTAGTGGCTCTGTGAGTAAAAAGACAGATTATGTCATATATGGGGAAGATGCAGGATCGAAGTTGACTAAGGCTGAGAGTTTGGGTGTGGCTACGCTTACTGAAGATGAGATGAGAGGTATGGTATAATAGATATACTATATTCACATAAATAAAAAAGTTAAAAATCAAATGTAAAACCTTTAATAACCCCTTATATACGTCAATATAAGTACTATTGTGATTCTATAAACCAAATTATAAAAAATGGTTTATAGGATTTTTAATGGCTAAAAATATTATTGAAAAGCCACCATTTGTATTTAGAGATGTACAAAAAGTGAAATATCTAGCTCGTTATATCAGTAGTATTGTAACCAATCACTATATTTCCCTTTAATCAAATTTTAACATCAAAATAACTATACTATTTACAAGTAAATTAACTAGTAAATATAGGAGTATTCTATGGTAAACTACACAGAAAAAGAACTTTTCTCCATCACAGACTTTACAAAACAGATAAGTTCACTACTTAAAGATGTGAAAAACAATACCCTTAACAAGATAGGGGTACTCAAAAATAATCGCTTAGAGGCAGTGGTGCTCTCAACAGCAGAATATGCAAGACTCAAGCAGATAGAAGACGAAGCAAAAAGTACACAATGGACATATTGGAGAGATGAAGAGTTAGAGAACTTTGGCAAGTTAGCTGTAGGATTGAGTAAGCATGACTATGATGATGCCAATGAGGACTACTCTACATGGTAGGAAGTATCTATTTTATAACAATGCCTTATAGTGATTTTAAGCAGTTTAAGGGACGACCTGTTTTGGTCTTTAAAGAGATTGATAAAAATGATGTTTGGTCTTACCTCTAACAAGTAATCTTAAAAGAGAAGGTATCATCATCACCAATAAAGATATTGTAGATGGTTCACTCAAAAAGGAGTCGGTGGTCATCGTTCCTAAAATTACAGCAATAGATACAGAACTTATTGTACAAAGTTGTAAAATTGCTACACTTAAAAAGAGTAGTTTAGATAAAGTTTTGAAAGAGATATGTCATAAATTTGAGTGTTGATTTGATGCAAATAGTGAGAAATATGCTACAATACACATACTATACCCACATAAAGGATACACATGTCTGCTATATATAATGAAAATGCAATAAAAAAAGCAACAAATGTGACGATTAACTCTGATTTACTCCAAAAGGCAAAAGCCTATAAAATAAATATCTCAAAAAACTTTGAAGCCTATTTGGCAGAAGTGGTGAGAAAAAGAAAAGAAGAAGAGTGGTTTGAAGAGAATAAAGAGGCGATAGACAAACAGAATGAACGCATAGAAAAATATGGTTGTTTTTCTGATGGCATCAGGAGATTTTAGTGGCACAGTTTGACTTATATAGAAATAGTCGAGAAAATGTTTCGGTATTTCCTTATCTTTTAGATGTTACACATGAGATAAATAGTATCTCCAAACTTCGAGTTGTTATACCTTTGTGTAATGATAGCCATACCATTGCACATCTCAATCCTATTTTTGAAATAGATGGAGAAAAACTATATATGTCCACGATGGACATAGCAGGTGTCCCTGCTACGATGCTTGGTGAGGCTATAGATAACCTTGAAGATAAGCGTACAGAGATTGTAGATGCTTTAGATTTTTTAGTGAATGGATTTTAATGAGATTAGACAAATACCTAGTAGATGAGGGTTATTATGAGAGTCGTAACCGTGCGAATGAGGCTATAAAAACTGGTTTGGTGCTAGTTGATAAAAAGATGGCAAAGGCTTCTACAAAAGTAGATGAAAGTACACTAATTGAGGTAAAAGATTCTAAGTTTTATGTCTCTCGTGCAGCACGTAAGTTGGAGAATTTTTTAGATGAACATAGTGTAGATATGAGAGATAAATGTGCTTTAGATATTGGTTCAAGTACAGGAGGATTTGCTCAGATAGTAGTTGAAAATGGTGTCTCCACACTCGATTGTGTAGATGTTGGAAGCAATCAATTACATATCTCTTTGCGTCAAAATGATAAAATCTATTTACATGAAAATACAGATATACGTAATTTTCAAAGCGATAAAAGTTTTGAGATTATAACTTGTGATGTTTCATTTATCTCTATTTTACAGATAATAGATGATATAGATAGACTTGCTAAAGATGGTACAGATATAGTTATACTCTATAAGCCACAGTTTGAAGTTGGTAAAGATACTAAACGTGACAGTAGAGGTGTGGTACAAGATTTAGATACCATAGCTAGACGTAAAGAGGAGTTTGAAGCTGAGGCTAAGAGGCTTGGCTTCAAAGAGATATATCAGGCACTATCTAAGGTGCAGGGTAAAGAGGGTAATCAAGAGTATCTATATCACTTTATAAAAATAAGTAAGGAACAATAATAAATTTATGTATAGCAATACTATAAAATCCATAGCTATTGGTTCATTTGATGGCATACATATAGCTCACCAGAAGCTTATAGAAAAAGTTGATGCACTAGTTATCATAGAGCGTAATAGTGGCTACTTAAGTACAGGGTATAAACGTGCTAATTTTACACAAAAGATATGCTATTTTTACTATCTTGATGCTATAAAAAGTTTAACACCTAAAGAGTTTATAGATAAATTAAAAACAGATTTTCCCAAGTTGGAGCATATTGTTGTTGGTTATGATTTTGCATTTGGTAAAGATAAGAGAGGACGAGCAGATACTTTAAGTAAGCTATTTGACGGTAAAGTTGAGGTAGTAGATGAGGTGTGTAGTGAAGGAGTTAGTGTACACTCTCGTACCATTAGAAGCTATCTTAAAGATGGAAATATAGCTATGGTAAATAGACTACTAGGTAGAAGTTATGCTATAGATGGAAAGGTTATATCGGGGCAGGGACTTGGTAAAAAAGAGCTTGTTCCTACACTTAATCTACACGTAGAAGATTATCAGTTGCCTTTAGAAGGGGTATATACTACACGTACATATATAGATGGTAAGTGGCTGAAGTCTGTAAGTTTTTTAGGACATAGGGTGACAACTGATGGCTCTTTTGCATTAGAGAGTTATGTACTAGATAGAGAGTTGGGTGCAGTCAAAGGTAGAGTATCACTTAAATTTGAGTCATTTTTAAGAGCCAATCAAAAGTTTGAGAGTTTAGAGGCTCTAAAAAAGCAGATAGTTTTAGATATAAAAATGGCAAAAGAGGTATTGGATGAAAGATAAAGTATTTGCACAAAAGATAAGTAAAAAGTTTGAGTTTGATGAGGCAGTAGCTTCTGTTTTTGATGATATGCTAAGTCGTTCAGTACCTTTTTATGATGATGTACGAAAGTTGGTTATCTCACTCATCTTAGCAGAAGAGAAAGAGGGTATGAGAGTAGTTGACCTTGGCTCTTCTACAGCTAAATTTTTACTAGATTTACACTCTAAAAAATCTGTCAATATGAGATTGAAAGGCTTAGATAACTCTCAAGCTATGTTAGATAGAGCTATGCAGAAGTGTCAGGCTTTTGGAGCCAATATAGAGCTAGAACTTGCAGATATGCTAGAGTACAAATATGCCAATGAAGATGTGATAGTAGCAAACTATACTTTACAGTTTATACGTCCTATCCAACGTTTAGAGCTTATAAAAAGGCTATATAATGGGCTTAGTAATGATGGTATATTTATCTTTTCGGAAAAAGTAGTTTTTGAAGATAAAGTTTTAGATAAGCAGATGATAGATATATATTATGAGTATAAAAAAGAGCAAGGCTATAGCGAATATGAGATAGCTCAAAAAAGAGAAGCATTGGAAAATGTACTTATACCTTTTACCATAAAAGAGAACATACAGATGTGTAAAGATGCAGGATTTTCTAAAATAGAAACAGTTTTTCAGTGGGCTAATTTTGTTACATTTATAGCTAAAAAATAGCTATGAGACTGAGACTAAAGGGGTCAGGTGATGCTGATGCTATCTTTTGTCCTCTTAATTATCCTCTGGACTGTTGCTTGATTGAGTCCTAACACTTTAGCTATCATATGTTGCGAATATCCTTTTTTATATGCTTCGACTATTTTTTTGTTTCTCTTTTTTGTCTCTACTATATTTTTGAATATCTTCTCTAGTCTTTTGATATTTGGCTTTTTATCTATATTTGGAGCTTCTACTAAAGATGAGGCTGTTTTTAATTCTTGTAATTGTTGTCTATCTACAGGATTTGTGAGAAATGCTTCTATGGCTTCTTTATCATCTTTGTAGTTTTGTACTATCCACGACTCTTTGAGGCACTCTGGTATCTCTTTGTGGTTGAGAAAGTAATGATATGAGCTATAGGGATATGTGGATATATCTTTTGATATCTTTGCTTTGAGTGGGTTTTGTTCTATGTAGCACATAAGTGTATAGAGATAGGCTTCATCTGTAATATACCAAGATTTAAATCTACCTTGCCATAGATGTCCTGATCTTTTGTATTTTTTATTGAAGTAGATAGCGTAGTTCATATTTAGCTGTCTCATAAACTTAGAGAGGTTCTTCTCTTTTATCTCTATGAGTAGATGATAGTGGTTATTCATCAGACAATAGTTGTGTATAGTGATAGCATAACTTTTTGCATAAAAGCACATCAACTCTTCAAACTCTTCAAAGTCTTCTCTCTCTTTAAAGATAACTCTTTTGTCTACACCTCTATTGATGATATGATAATACCCTGCTATCTCTATGCGTGGTTTTCTTGGCATTGGCTACTCCTTATGGGATTGTAGCATAGTTGAGATAAAATTAGCATCAGCATCACCTGACCCCTTTACCTCTCTTTACCTAGTAGCCCAGTCAATGATAGTAGCCAAATAGACAAAGCCTTTTTCCAATTTTATATAGGTAATATCTGTAGACCATACTTGGTTAGGTGTATCAATAACAACCTGATTTTTATCGTTTTTAAATGCTTTGAGAAGGTATGAGTATTT
>JALUBF010000054.1 GCA_027045015.1 Sulfurovum sp. | reverse complement strand
TCTGTTTCACTGTTTTTCATAGAGATATATATCTCACCTCTTTGTGGTAGCTCTGTACCATATAGGGCTTTGAGTCCATAAAGAGCCATAAGATAAGCTCCTGCTACTGTTGGACAAGAGTGACCAGCTAACTTTACACACTCAAGATAGCTAATCTCAACTTTGCCATCTTCAAATGCTCCTAAAAAATCACTAAGCTTATCTTGAAGCTCTATCTTTGGTACTTTATCAAAAAAATCAGGGTAGTTCATATTTTCTCCTATGGTATGTGAGTTATTTGGATTATAGTTAAAAAAAGTAAATATTTAGTTGATATTTATCAAAAATTAAGCAAATGGGAGTAAAATACTCTTAATTAAATTTAATAAGGATTAACTATGATGCAAGGTGTACCACAACCAGCGTTTTACATATTTAAATGTCAACAATCAGCACCTCCAGGAATGCCAAAACCAAGCTGTGTAAGTCAAAATGACCCAGAGTCTCAACAACTTTTTCAACACTTGGCTCAATCGCTTATGATGAAAGGTATTATTGGAACAGTTCAGCCTATACAAACAGGTTGTCTTAACCGTTGTCAACAAGGTCCTGTAATGCTTGTAGAACCAGGACATACAATGTATGTAGGTCTAACAAAAGAGAAGATAGACAGAATTGTTGATGAGCATATAATTGGTGGGAATGTTGTACAAGAGTATGTAATCCCAGATGAGATGTGGGGTGAGCCTGTAGCTCCTTCACAAATGGCAAGATAACCTTCACTTCTTCCAGATCCCTCTCTATTTTAAGTATAATATAAATATATGAGGGATTTTGGTATAATCCTGACAATTTACTATATAGGAATACTATTATGAATATTACTATGCTTTATTCTAAACTACATAGAGCTACTGTAACTGATGCAAATCTAAATTATGTTGGTTCTATTACCATTGATGAAGATCTTTTAGATGCTTCTAGTATGCGTGTAGGTCAAAAGATAGATATCGTCAATGTTAACAATGGTGAACGCTTCTCAACATACATCATAAAAGGTGAGAGAGGAAAAGGTGATATCTGTCTAAATGGTGCAGCTGCTCGTAAAGTACATAAGGGTGATAAGATTATCATTATCGCTTATGCTTCTATGAGCGAAGAAGAGGCAGATAGTTATGAGCCAAAGATAGTTATACTTGATGATAATAATAGTATAGAACAACAATTTACAGGTCTGGAGTAGTCGTTATGTTTGATGGGTTTGATATGAATAAGATGTCACAAATGATGTCACAAATGCAAGAGAAAGCAAAAGAGATAGAAGAGCAGTCTAAAAAGATACAACTTAGTGCCAAAGCTGGTGGTGGACTTGTTGAAGTTACTGCCAATGGTAAGGGGGAGGTTATTGACTTAAATATAGACGATAGCTTACTTCAAGATAAAGAGTATCTACAGATACTTCTTATATCTGCTATGAATGATGTAGCAAAGATGGTAGAAGATAATAAAAAGTCTCAAGCAATGGGAGCAATGGGTGATTTTAATCCATTTGCAAAATAGAAGATGAACCCTCTAACAGAAGCTATAGAGAATGACTCTGTAGCAAAGATAAAATCACTTATACGAGATGGCTTAGATATAAATAGAGCTATCTTGATAGGTGAAGAGTATGACCTTGAAGAGTATGATGAAGTATCTCCTATTTTTTATGCTATACGCAAACAAGCATCTATGGAGATGATAGAGTTATTGGTAGAAAATGGGGCAGATATTATGCAACTAGATAGCGATGGTCTATCTGCTCTTGATATGGCGATAAAGTTTAAGCACAAAGATATGATAAAGTTTTGTATAGACAATAATTTTGATGTTAATAAGAGTAAACGCAAGTCAGGGATAACTCCTATAATGCTTACAGCTTGTTTTTCTGACATAGAGATGATGCAGATACTCATAGATGCTGGAGCAAATTTAGATAGCCTAGATAGCTCTGGAATGAATGCAAAAGATTATGCTAAAAAACTTGGTCAAAAAAAGATGATAGAGTTTTTAGATGAAAAAGGTGCTAAATATAATCAATATCCAAATGATTAGTCTAGTAATCACTTTGTAACTATTTTTTTTTATACTTCCAAAATATTAAACAAATCAAGGAATATAGAAAATGAAAAAAATCTTACTATCAGTAGCAGTATCTGCTTCAGTAGCAGTAGCAGGTGGAGATACAGGATCATCAGCTCAATCAGCAGTTCAACCACTAGTTCAAACACAAGTACCAGCAGGTGTAACAGTTAAATCTGGAGCTGCTGTACTTAAATTTAATGGAACACATTATATTCACTATCAAAGATTTTCTCAACATAGAAATACAACTAGTAAATTTACTTTAGACAGAAATTATCTTCAAGTAAAAGCTTATTTTGCAGATGCTCCTAAAAGTTATATGAGAGTAACACTTGATGCTAAACAAAATTCTAACTTTGATAATGGTTCTTTAGATGTAAGAGTAAAATATGCTTACCTTTACTTAAATAATATTATGCCATTTACTGGTGTTGAGATAGGTTTGGCACATACTCCATGGCTTGATTTTGAAGAGCATCATGGTTGGAAATATAGAGTAGTAAGTGAAACATTTAGTGAACAAAAGAATGGTGGACACTTACAAACATCATCTGACTATGGTGTAAACTTTAAAACAAAAACAGACTACTTCTCTTCAGAATTAGGTGTATTTAATGGTGCTGGTTACCATGGTGTGGAAGATGGTAATGGGTTAAGAGCTGCATGGAGATTGACAGGACATCTTCTTGGTACAGGTAAAGGTCATGCACATAGTAATGATACATATGCTGATGTTTCTTTCTTTGGACAATATGGTCAAGATGAGAGTAAAGTAGGTAATAAAGATGGTGATTATTCATGGTATGGTGTTCATGCAGTATATAATCAACCAGAATTCCTTTTAGCTGCACAGTATATTAAGGCAGATAAAGCTGATGTTACTAGACAAGGTGATGGTTGGTCAGTAAATGGTGAGTTTAGACTTAAAACAATATCTGATAGTATGAATGCATGGAATGTATTTGCAAGATATGATGACTATACACCAGATCAAGAAAAAGAAAAACAAACAACTATTGCAGGTATTGGATATAAATACAATAAATATGTACAGTTTATTGCAAGTTATGAAGATATGAAACAAGGAAACTCAGATCCTAAAAAATATCTTTTAAGTGCTGAAGTTAATTGGTAGTAACTTTTTTTCTTCAAAAGTATTACAATTTTATAATAAAATTGTAATACTTACTGCTTTTTATTCCAATACTTTTTACCCCTTATTTTAAGAATTTAAACTTATCACTTCCATTATGTAATCAAAATGTTATCAATAAATCATATGATATTATATGCAAAATACAGATATAGAAATCGTCGTTATAGAAGATGAAGAGGATATACTGGAACTCATTGAATATCATCTAAGTAAAGAGGGTTACAGTGTAGCAGGATTTTTATCTACAGAACATGTGGAAGAGTTCTTGGAAGAGGAGTCTCCAGCATTGATGATAGTAGATAGAAATCTATCTGGTACTGAGGGTAGTGAGTTTGTATCTTATCTTAGAGATAATGGTTACAATATACCAGTTATATTTCTTACAGCACGAGATAAAGACTCTGATTTAGAAGAGGGATTTCGTGCAGGTGGTGATGACTATATGACTAAACCATTTAAGGCAAAAGAGTTATTGCTTCGTATCGAGGCACTTCTTAGACGTTCAGGGCTAAATAAAAGGGACAAGATAAAATATAGAGATATTACAATGGATACAGATCAATATATTTTAACTATAGATGGTCATACTATAGAACTTACAAAACTTGAGTTTAAACTTTTATTTACTTTTATAAAAAATCCACATCAAGTACTAGATAGAGATTTTTTACGTGATGAAGTATGGGGTAATGATAGTATTGATTTTAAAGACAAGACTATAAATGTAGCTATGAATAGGCTTAAAAAGAAGATAGATCCAAAAGGTGAGAAAGAGTATTTTATCCCTGTTTGGGGTGTAGGCTATAAGTTAGTTTGATTTTTGTTTTTTATGTTTTCATAAAAGAAGTATAAAAAGTAACTATAACAAAATAGGAACATTTAGAAATTGAATTGTTTCCAAAATGTTTCCAACTTATTTTATACTTCTTCAACCCAAATTGGGAACTAAATTTTTCTAAGGAAAATAGAATGACATTTAAAAAACTTGTAACTACAGCACTTGTAACTTCTGTAGCACTTACAGCAGTACACGCATCTGATCTTAGAGGTAGAGGTGCATCTTTCCCTGGTCCAGTATATAAAGCTTGGACATCTGATTATTTTAAAGCAACAGGAAAAAAAGTTAACTACACACCAACAGGTTCAGGTGATGGTATAAAATCTATTAAAAAAAGAATGGTTGATTTTGCAGGTTCAGATAAACCATTAAAACCTAGAAGATTAGCAAAATATAAACTTTATATGTTCCCAACAGTAGTAGGTTCTATCGTTCTTGCTTATAATCTTGATGGTATTAAAGACGGAGAGCTTAAACTAAGTCGTGCAGCAATTGATGCAATATTTACAGGTAAAGCACGTTATTGGGATGATGCTATCATCACTAAAGACAATAGAGGGCTTAAACTTCCACACGAAGCTATTACAACATGTGTAAGAGCAGATAAATCAGGTACAACATTTAACTTTACTTACTTCTTACATAAAATTGATAAATCTATAAAAGTAAGTAAAAAACCAAGATGGAAAGCTAAAAAAGTAGTTGCAGGTAAATCTAACTCAGGTGTATCAGCAAATATTCAACAAATTAAAGGTTCTATAGGTTACATTGAGTACTCTTATAAAACAAAATTAAATCTTCCAGCAGCACAAATTGAAAACAGAGAACATCACTTTATAAATCCAACAGTACCATCTTTCCAAGATGCAGCAAAATATGCTTCATGGACACCAGCAAAAGATTTCTATGCAGTTATCGGTGATCCAGCAGGTGCTACATCTTACCCTATTGTAGCAGCTACATTCCTTCTTTTACCAAGAGAAAAAACTACTACAGATAAAGAGGTAACAGCATTTATGGAATGGGCATACACAAATGGTGATAAAGCAGCAGCAGATTTAGGTTATGTACCTCTTCCAACATCAACAAAAGATGCTATTAGAGGATACTGGAAAAGTAAAAAAATTAGATAATTTTAAAACGCTACTAGGCTCTCTTTCAAAGAGAGCTTATCTTCAAACTAGACTATTTTTTGTAACTCCTTGAATACATTTTTACTATAATTTAGTCTAATTGGTAACTAAAATGTTACCAATTTGTTATAATATTTAATAAATATCTTATAAGGTGGCACTCTATGGGTGGAAAACTTTTTCGAACCTTCTCTTTCTTTTCGGCTACATTATCTTTTTTCTTGCTTATTGGTATATTTGCAATACTTTTTCATTATGCACAAGATTCTATGCATACATTTGGATTTGATTTCTTGTGGACAGATCAGTGGGAACCAGGCGAAGACGATGACGGTGGTATATTTGGTGGATTTATTCCTATAGTTGGAACTCTTCTTAGTACAATCTTAGCTATGCTTATAGCTACACCTCTAGCGATGGGTATAGCTATTTTTTTAACAGAGATAGCATCTTCAAGAGTAGCAAAACCTGTCTCTATAGCTATAGAACTTTTAGCATCTATTCCTAGTATTATTTATGGTATGTGGGGCTTGTTTTATTTTGCACCTATTGTACATTCTGTCTTTGGTGGAGATGGTGTTGGGTTACTTACAGCAGGTATTGTTTTGGCTATTATGATTATCCCTTTTATGGCAGCTATTACACGTGACTCTATGAATACTACTCCATCTGTACTAAAAGAGTCAGCTTATGCTATGGGGGCTACTAAATTTGAGGTTATAAAAGATGTCATTATGCCTTACTCAAAAGGTGGGATTATTGGTTCTATTATCTTGGCTCTTGGACGAGCATTAGGTGAGACTATGGCAGTAGCTTTCCTTATAGGTTCAGTTATGCAAACGGTAACTAAGATAACTGATCCAACGACTTCTATACCAGTACTTTTAGCCAACAACTTTGCTGAAGCAGAAGATTTGGAAATGAGTTCTATGTACTTCTTGGCACTTATACTCTTTGTTATAAGTTTCATTATTATCTCTTTAGCAAAGTTTTATTTTTTAGGAAGAAAGGTTAAATAATGAATAGACTTATATTAAATAAAATAATCCTTATACTATCAACACTATCTGCATTGATTGGGATCAGTTTTCTTTTTTGGATTTTGGCAACACTTAGTTATAAAGGTATTACAAGTATCCATTGGACAACATTTACCAATGACTTAGTAAATGGTGGTATTCGCAACCTTTTAGTCGGTCAGTTTACTATGGCTCTTATGGCTACAATAGTTGCTGTACCTGTGGGTATGATGGCAGGTATCTATCTTAGAGAGTATGGTCACGGTTCTAAGATTGCATCTGTTATTCGGAATCTTTCAGATGTTATGATGTCTGCCCCATCTATTGTTATTGGTGTATTTGTATATGCTTTACTTGTTGCCCCATTTGGTAGTTACAATGGTTGGGCAGGTGCTGTAGCATTGGCTATTATGATGATACCTATTATCATATCAACAACTGACAATATGTTGGCACTTGTACCAACTGAACTTCGTGAAGCAGGTATGGCACTTGGAGGTTCTAAGCATAAGATTATATTACAAGTTGTTGTACGTGCTGCAAAAGTTGGGATTACTACAGGTGTATTACTATCATTTGCTCGTATTATTGGTGAGACTGCACCACTACTTTTTACTTCAGCAAACAATCAGTTTTTTACTATGAATTTAAGTGATCAGTTTCCATCACTTACAGTTAGTATCTACAATCTTGCAACATATCCAGATGAAGCGAGTAGAGAGTTAGCTTGGTCGGCTTCATTTATCTTGACAATGATTGTACTTGCTATCAATCTTCTTGGTAGATTTGCAATAAGAAATAAGAAATAAGGATTTATAATATGGCAGAAAACAAATTGGTAATGGAGCTTAAAGATTTTTCTTTCAAATATGCTGGAGCAGACAAAGCTTCACTAAGAAAGATAAATTTACCTATAGAAGAAAATAAAATTACAGCAATGATAGGTCCTAGTGGTTGTGGTAAATCTACACTACTTAGATCTATGAACCGTATCCATGATCTTTATACTGGCAATAGTTATGAGGGTCAGATAAATCTATATCATGCAGATGGTAGTAAGCAAAATATTTTGGAACTTAAAAAAGAGAATGATTTTATTAAGTTGCGTCAAGAAGTTGGTATGATTTTTCAAAAACCTACACCTTTTCCAATGAGTATATTTGATAATGTAGCTTATGGACTTAGACTATCTGGGATTAAAAATAAAACTGAATTAGAGGGTAGGGTTGAAGAAGCTTTAAGAGGTTCGGCTATCTGGGAAGAGACAAAAGATAGACTAAATCAATCAGCTCTTGGTATGTCAGGTGGACAACAACAGCGTTTATGTATAGCAAGAGCAGTAGCACTAAAACCAAGAGTACTTTTGTTTGATGAACCTACATCAGCACTAGACCCCATTTCAACAGGAGCTATAGAAGAGCTTATAGCAGAGATAAAATCTGAAGTTTCAGTAGTTATCGTGACACACAATATGCAACAAGCAAGTCGTCTTAGTGACTATACAGCATTTATGTATTTGGGTGATTTAGCAGAGTTTGATAAAACAGATAAGATATTTCTTAATCCTAAAGAGAAATTGACAGAAGATTATATAACAGGTAGATTTGGATAAGGAGAATATATGTTACCAGGATACAATGAAGCAAGACATGAAGTAAGAGAAGAGGTATTTGATACCATACAAGGATTGGCAATAGCCAATAAAGCAGGACTAGAAGCGATAAAAGCAAAAGATACAGATGCTTTAGCCAAAGCACGTAAAAACCTAAAAGAGATATCTAAAATTACAGAGAAGATAGATAACGATATAGTTCTTATCTTTGCCAAATATAGCCCTGAAGCTAGAGATTTACGAGAGATGGTTTCATATCTAAAAATAACATCAGCATTGAACCGTGTACGATCAAATATCAATAGTTATTTGAAAAATATGCAAAGTATGTTGCTTGAAGATAATAGTACTATTATTGAACTTATAGAAAACTCTTTGGTAATCAATGTATGTACTGTAAATGCATTTGAATACTCTCTTAAGATGTTTAAAACATTTGATGATAATGATAAGATTAAAAATTTAGCATCTAAAATAGATGTGGAGTACTCTAAAACAGATGATATATATACATTACTAGAAAAAGATGTTATACATAAAATATGTGGTGCTGATGGACTTGCAGAAGAGTACTTTAATTTACTAAAATATATACGTAAAAATCTTAAAATTATAGATAGATTAGATTCTATGGCACAGAGAGTTATCTTCGCAAGAATGGGTGGTAAACTTTAAAAACTAAATAGCTAAAGTCCAAATCGTCTTTAGCTATTTGGTAGTTCACCCAGAAATAAAGGAGTCTTCATATGAAAACAAAAGTTATTACAGTTTTAGCTATCTTCTCTATGTTTGGATGTACTACAGATTATACTTACAAACAAAGTAGTGTGGTATCTAACCCATATCATGCACCAAAGATATCTTATGCTACCAAGGCAACATATTTACATCTTATAAATGAGGCACGTTCTCATGGAAGAAGTTGTGGAAGTAGAGGTTATTTTAGTTCTGCACCTGCACTTAGATGGAGTGATACTCTATATAAAGCATCTTATGAACATAGTCAAGATATGAGAGAAAAAAGCTATTTTTCTCATAATGGTTCAGGTACTCTTTCCGATTGGACATCAAAAGTAGAACATCTTCAAAGAGGTAGTAGTTTTCGTGAACGTATAGAGAATAATGGATATAAAAATTGGAGTAAAATAGCTGAAAATATAGAGGGTGGTTCACCAACTCCTCAACAAGCTATAGCTCATTGGTTAAAGTCAGATTATCACTGTGCCAATATGATGAACCCTCTATTTACAGATGTTGGTATGGCAGAAGTTGGTCATCTTTGGACACAAGATTTTGCTAGACATCAATAAACTACTTGCATAGTAGAGCAGTGGAGACTTCCTCCTTGTTCTATTAGTTTACGAGAGTTTATAGGGATTATCTCCTTATTTGGAAATAGTTTTTTAAAGATAGCATCTACTACTTTATCATTTTTATCACCATAGGTAGGATAGATAAGGGTATCATTACATATGAGAAAATTTGCATAAGTAGCAGGTAATCTATCTCCTTTTTTATTGTATATAGCTTCTGTCATAGGTAGAGGTACCAATATATATGGTTTATTATCACTTCTTTTAAAAGTTTTTAGTTCTTCATACATCTTTTTGAGTGCCTCATAGTGTTCATCATCTTTATTGTCACATTTTACATAGACTATTGTCTCTTTATTTACAAAACGTGCTAGTGTATCTATGTGAGAGTCTGTATCATCTCCTGCTAAGTAACCATTATCTAGCCATAAAACTCTTTTAGCTCCTAGTTTTTCATTGAGTTTTTTCTCTACCTCTTTTTTACTAAGCCCACCATTACGGTTAGGATTGCAAAGACACTTTGTAGTAGTCAATATAGTTCCATCTCCATCACTATCGATAGACCCACCTTCAAGTACAAAATCTACCTTCTCCAAAGGGGTAATACCCATATAACCTTTTTTATGTAAAGCACTATTTACACTATTGTCCAAAGAGGCTTCAAATTTACCACCCCAGCCATCAAAAGTAAAGTCAAGTAGTCTCTTTTTACCATCTTCAAAAATAGATATATACCCATAGTCACGTATCCATGTATCATTGGTAGGTAGCTCTATAAATGTCATATTGTTAGTATTACAAAACATTGAAGATATTTTATTTTTATCTTTACATATAATATAAACAGCTTCACTATATGCGATGGCTTGGGCTATACGTACAAAAGGTGAAAGAGCCTCTTGTAGTCCATCTTCTGCCCAGTCAGTATCTTCATGAGGAAAACTCATAAGAATACACTGTTGTCGTTCCCATTCTGATGGTATCCGTATCAAATAAAACTCCTTTTTACTACTTACTATTAACTTGATTTGATATAATCACACTATGGCATTTATAAAAATAAATAGAGATAATTTCTATCACAATCTTAACCAAATAGCACTAAAAACTGGCTCAAAAGATAAAGTAGCTATTGTTCTTAAAGATAACGCTTATGGACATGGACTTAAACTTATGGCACAACTAGCTTCAGATTTTGGCATAAAAGAGGCAGTAGTTCGAGATACCAAAGAGGCAAATCAGATAAAATCACTTTTTAAAAGAGTTTTAATTCTTGGAGATAAGATAGTAAAAGATGATAAATGTAGTTATGCTATAAACTCATTGAGTGCAATAAAAGATGCACAAGATGGTTCAAGAGTAGAGCTAAAAGTAGATACAGGTATGCATAGAAATGGCATAGCTATAGATGAATTAGATGACGCTTTAAATCTTGTAGTTGCAAAAAAGTTAGAACTTGTGGGAGTTATGACGCATTATCGTAGTGCAGATGAGATAGGCTCAGAACTATTTTGGCAACAGAAAAACTTTGAGATGGTAAAGCAAAGAGTTAAAAATAGAGGCTATCAAGATGTACGTTTTCATTCTTATAACTCAGCTACCATACTTAGAGTAGATGAGTTTGATGAAGATTTGGTACGAGTAGGCATAGGAGCTTATGGTTACAATGAGTTGCCATCTATTTTCGATAGAGTAGAGTTAAAGCCAGTTTTATCACTCTATGCTAAAAAAATCTCAACACGTCATCTAAAAGAGGGAGAGAGAGTAGGATATGGAGGGGATTTTGTAGCACCTAGAGATATGACTATATCTACTTATGATTTGGGTTATGGTGATGGTTGGAGCAGGGCAGATAGCAATAAACCGTTTATAATAGCTGAAAAATTACCTATATTAGGTCGTGTATCTATGGATTTTATCTCACTAGAGTGTGATAAAGATGAAGTTTGTATAATGAGTGATGCTAAAGATGCAGCAAATCAGTTGGAGACTATTTCATATGAGCTTACAACATCTTTACACTCAGATATAGAAAGAGAGCTACTGTAAGAGTTATCGTCTAAGTAGCTTTATTTTAATATTTTTATGCTCAAGTAGTGTTGTAAACTCTTCACCACTCTTAGGTATAAGATATTGGTAAACATTCATTAGTAACTCATCTGTATCTCATCTATATCATTCCACGAAAGACTCTTTTTACTGTTTTGTCTATGGGCTAAGATATGGTCTATATATCGTGCAAAAACATCAGTTTCTATATTTATTTTTGTTCCTATTTTATAGTTTTTTATCAATGTCTCTTTAAGCGTATGAGGGATAATGGTAAGACGGAAGTTATCATCTTCTACACTATTTACAGTAAGAGAAATACCATCTATGGTGATAGAACCTTTTGGGATAATATGAGCAATATATTTTTTATCTACAGTAACGATAAAATCAGTGGCATTTTCTCTTTGGGTGATTTTAGTAACTGTTCCTACACAATCTATATGACCTTGGACTATATGCCCTTCAAATCTATCATTCATTTGCATAGCTGGTTCTATGTGTACTTTACCACTAAGTTTACTCTCATCTATGATACTTCTTGTCTCATCTGCTAGTTCTAAGTCAAAGCCATCACTATTTACTTTTATGACAGTAAGACATACTCCATTTATAGCTATGGAATCACCCACTTTTGCTTTATGCTTTGACAATATGGTAAGAATATTGTTTCTATAACTTTTAACTGTTGCAATTTCTCGAATAAGACCTGTAAACATATAGACTCTTTTTTTAGATATAATTCGCTAATTATAGCAAAAATAAATGTATTTTCTTGTTCCTATGTTATGGTGGGAATGCATACTTAAATTTGATAGGCTTTAAAAAAGTTGATTGAGAAATAGAAGTAATAGATGCATTCCCACGGAGACTGTGGGAATGAGGGTTGAGGACTTGAAAATGAATTATGATGTAATCGTTATTGGTGGTGGTCATGCAGGTATAGAGGCATCTTTAGCTTCGGCACGTATGGGTGTTAATACTTTGCTTATTACTATACTTGTAGAGCAGATAGGTGCTAGTTCGTGTAATCCTGCTATAGGTGGACTTGCTAAGGGGCATTTGGTACGTGAAGTAGATGCTCTTGGTGGAGAGATGGGGCTTTGTACCGATAAAACAGGGATACAGTTTAGAACACTTAATGCATCAAAAGGTCCAGCTGTTAGAGGTGGTAGAGCGCAGATAGATATGGACGCATATAGGATTTATATGCGTAATGTAGTTTTAAATACTAAAAATTTAGATGTAAAACAAGAGATAGCAGATGGACTTATTGTTGAAGATGGTGAAGTAAAGGGCGTTACTACACAACTTGGCAATAGCTACAAAGCATCTAAAGTCATAATAACAGCAGGAACATTTTTAAATGGACTTATTCACATAGGTGAAAAACAGCAAATAGCAGGGCGACAAGGTGAGTTTGCCTCTATTGAATTGGCAAAATATCTTAAAACTTTAGGGCTTGAGATAGGACGACTTAAAACAGGTACTTGTGCAAGAATAGATGCCAAATCGGTTAATACCAAGCTAATGGAAGTTCAAGCAGGTGATACACCTCCACCACCATTTTCTTTTCGTACAGATAAAAGTAGCTTTAACCCTAAACAATTACCATGTTATGTAACATATACCAATGAAAAAACACATGAGATTATAGAGTCTAACTTTTATCGTGCACCACTCTTTACTGGACAGATAGATGGTATGGGACCTAGATATTGTCCAAGTATAGAAGATAAGATTAACCGTTTTAGAGATAGACCACGTCATCAGATATTTGTAGAGCCTCAAACTATGGACGAGACGGAGTATTATATAAATGGTATGAGTACCTCTTTACCAATAGACGTGCAGTTAGATATGATACGTTCTGTTGAGGGTATGGAAAATGCCAAGATAGTACGTTATGGATATGCTATAGAGTATGACTATATTCAACCAACAGAACTTAAACATACATTAGAGACTAAGAAGATAAAAAGTCTCTATACAGCAGGACAGATAAATGGTACAACTGGTTATGAAGAGGCAGCAGCACAAGGGCTTATGGCAGGGATAAATGCTGCTCTTAAGATACAGGGTAAAGAGCCATTTATATTACGACGTGATGAAGCATATATTGGTGTACTTATAGATGACCTTGTAACAAAAGGCACTAAAGAGCCTTATCGTATGTTTACAAGTCGTGCTGAGTATAGACTTTTACTTCGTGAAGATAATGCAGATATGAGACTTTCTCGTTATGGTAAAGAGTTAGGACTTTTAGATGATGAGTATATGGCAAGATTTGAAGCTAAAAAAGAGGCTTTAGATGAAGCCTTAGCATTTTTATCTGAAAATTATGTGACACCAACTAAAGAGTTTTTAGCAAAACTATCTGATATAGGTGCAGTGAAAATCAATGAAAAGACACGCTGGATGGATGTGATAGGTCGTGGAGATTTTAATCGTGAGAAACTTACTACTCTTTTACCTGATTTTGATAAATATGATGATGAGGTTATGGAGCAGATATTGGTTGAGTCCAAATACTCTCGCTATATTGAAAAGCAACAAGCACAGATTATGAATATGGAAGAGATGCTTAAGATTAAGATACCTGAAAACTTTGAGTATGGTAATATATCAGGGCTTAGTAATGAGATAAAAGAGAAACTTCAAAAAGCAACACCACCAACACTCTTTTCTGCTTCACAGATATCAGGAGTGACACCAGCAGCAATAGAAATCGTTCATGTACATATAAAGATGAGACAAAAAGGTCAGAAATAATGTTATATTACTATACTTTTACAGGGCATAAAATAGGACTTGATAGAGTCAAAAAAGCAGCAGCAATCATAAAAGAGCTTGAGGCAAAAGGAGTAGAGTGTAGACTCCTTGTTAATGATTTTCGTGCAGGTTTGTCTGCTAGAGAGTTTGGTATAGATGATTCTATTACTATAGAGACTATCCAAGATATAGATGCAGTCGCACAAAGAGGTAATAGTATCATCATAGATTCACCTGAAGATGACCATGGTAGATTAGAAAAGTACTGTAGTGAATTTCATTCTGTTTTTGTATGGAGACAGAGTGCAGACGATAGAGTGCGTTTTTGTGAGACTATACTTGATGGTGTAGCTGTAGATAAAGTTTATGAAGAGGCGATAAACTTAGAAAAAGTAGATAGAAAACTATTTTTTTTAAATGATGCAGATTATGAAAAGGCTATATTAAACAATGCTAGATTATTTGAAAATAGAGGGATTGAACTTCTTTTAGGACACTACTTTTTTGTAAAGTATGAAGATGATTTAGCAAAAATATTCTCAAAATTACACGAACCAGAGGATTATACAGAGCTTATACAAAGTAGTAAAACAGTTATAACCTCCTCTTTGCAGACAGCATTTGAGGCTAAAACAGCTGGAGCTTGTGTATATTTTATCAATCTACGTCATGAAAATGAGATGGCTGTAAATTATCTATCATTCAATGGCATAGATGTAGTAGAGAGCATAGATGAGATAGATTTTTCTACAGATTGTATGGATAGCTCATTTAATCAACTTGAAAAAACGGTACAAGATATCCTTCAAAAATTAAATTAGGAGTTTTTTACTCCTAATTTACTCTTTACTACACTTAGCAATAGATTAACATTTTTTATCTAAATCTCAATCTTTTATAATAATAATTGCTCTATAATATATGGTTAAATTTATATAAAGGAAGGTTAGTATGGCTAATAATACTAAAGGTCGTAGAGACTTTATGGGTATGGCTTTGGGTGGATTTACTGCTCTTGGTGGTATCGGTGCGCTCTATGCTATGAAACGTACTTGGGATCCATTGCCAAGTGTAAAAGCAGCTGGATTTACTACAATAGATCTAAAAGATGTACAAGACAATGTACTTGTAACAGAAAAATGGAGAGGTAAACCTATCTTTGTCTTAAAACAATCAAAAGAGATGGTTGCAAAAGCACAAAACGAGATAGGTAAAAATGGTAAAAAGAGTATAAATAGACTTATCAAAATCGGAGATAACTATTATATGGTAGCCGTTGGTCTATGTACACACCTTGGTTGTATCCCTGGATATAATCCTGAAAAGGAGGACTTTTTATGTGCTTGTCATGGTGGTATGTATGATGCTACTGCAAATGTAACAAAAGCTCCACCTCCAAGAGGACTGGATATCCCTCCATTTAAAATAGATGGTACAAAATTGGTGCTTGGTGAAGCAGGTCCTGAATATAAAAAAATGTTGGCCGATGGCACAACATTAGCAGTATAAGGAGAAGCTAGATGGCACATTTTGAAAAAGCAAACAGTATCGGTGAGTGGCTTGACCAAAGATTGGCAGTAGAGACACTTAAAAGAGTGCTTCAAACTGAATATTGGATTCCAAAAAACATTAACTTCCTTTGGGCTATGGGTATGGTACTTGCTGCTACATTTGGAATACTTCTTATTTCTGGAATTTTCTTATTGATGTATTATCAACCAAATGTAAATTTAGCATTTGATAGTGTAAATTACACAATTATGTCTCAAGTTGGTTATGGTTGGTTATGGAGACATGTTCATGGTGTAGGTGCATCAGTTGTCTTCCTTATCATCTATATCCATATGTTTACAGGTATCTACTATGGTTCATATAAAAAAGGTAGAGAGCTTATCTGGTTATCTGGTATGCTTCTTTTTGTACTTTTTTCAGCTGAAGCATTCTCTGGATATATGTTACCATGGGGACAAATGTCTTACTGGGCTGGTATGGTTATTACAAATCTATTCTCTGGTGGTTCATTACATGCTAATGGTCTTGTTGAATGGATTAGAGGGGATTATGTTCCTGGTCAAGCATTTCTTAACAGATTCTTTATGCTTCATGTACTTTTAGTACCATTGGCTATTATTGGTGTAATTGTACTTCACTTTGGTACACTTAGAATTCCACATGTAAACAATCAAGATGGTGAAGAGTTTGACTTTGCTGAAGCAGCTGAACTTTATAAAGCTGGTAATGTAAAAGAGTCTAAAGTTATTCCTTTCTCTCCAGTATTCTTATCTAAAGATGTTTTGGTAATGGGTGTATATTTCCTATTCTTCTTCTATTTGGTATTTTACCACTTTGAATTTGCAATGGATCCAGTAAACTTTGACCCAGCTAATGGTCTTAAAACACCAACACACATCTACCCTGAGTGGTATTTCCTTTGGTCTTATGAAGTTTTACGTCCATTCTCAACTAATATTGGTTTGATTGCATTTGCTACTGCACAGGTAATCTTTTTTATGCTTCCATTCCTTGATAGAAGTCCAAATGTTGCACCTGCAAGTAGAAGAGGGGCATTTCAAATTTGGTTCTGGTTAATGCTTTTAGATATTTTAGTATTGACATTTATGGGTAAATTACCACCACAAGGTATTTGGAGTACTGTTGGTTTAGTTGCAGCATTGACATTTTTTGCTCTTTGGATTGCATTACCAATCATTACAAAATTCGAAAAAAAATTATAAGGAGTAGAGGATGAAAGAATTAAAAATATTTGGAATTGTAGCCATCTTTACTCTTGTATTATACTGGGGTGTTGAGCCGTTTGCACATTCACAAATGCATAAACATGTTGAGGGTCATGGATTAGTCTATGATGGAACAGCAGATATAAAAGAGACAGTTAAATCAAAAAAAGCTATGAAAAAAGCTTTTTGGGCAGATGTTAAAAAGATAGCATCACTTAAAGGTAATGTTAAAGCTGGTGAAGCAACATTTGCTATATGTGCTGGTTGTCATATGAAGGGTGCTGTCAATATGGGTGGAGTTACACCTCCAAGCTTAGAGCATGCAGGAGCATTGTACGATAAAAATTTCCTTATTGCACTTATCAAAGACCCAGCAATAGGTACAAATGTTGATCATAAATATCCTAATGGTACTATGGCTCACCCAATGGGTAGTATTACAACTATGGTAAATAAGCCACAAGATATTGCTAACGTTGTTGCATACTTAAAAGCTAAAAAAGCAGGTGAAGTTACTCCTAAAGAGGCATTTACAGAGGCTTGTGGAAGATGTCACGCTAACCGTTATGGTCACTTGACTCAATTGGGTGATATTCCTAAAACTAAGTCAAACATCAAAACAGGTCAAGATATAGATGCTCTTAAATATAAACAGAAAGTTGCTACTGAACAAGCAGCATTGGCTAATTACCTTGGTAAATTACCACCAGATCTTTCTATTATAATTAGAGCTAGATCAGAGCATTACTTACATACATTTATTGAGAATCCTCAGTCAACTCTTCCAGGTACAGCGATGCCTAGAACAGGACTTGACAAAGAGGGTATGGAGAAAGTATTTGCTTATCTTGAAAAAACAGGTGATCCAAGTAAACCACTTAGAGAAGAGACAGGACCAAAAGTATTGTTATTCTTCCTAATCTTTACTGCACTTGCATTCTTATGGAAAAAATCAATGTGGAAAGGTCATCACTAAGCCTTTTGCAGTATTAGACTGTATCATTGAATGAGTTCGCTTAGTTATATACTAAGCGAACTCTCCTTTGTAACAACCTACAAATCTACTACAACCTACAACAAACATAATATACTAAGTAGATACTTTGATATAAATCATCACTCTTTTATCTACATTTTGATACCCTAATAAAAATTAAATATTGGATAATTATGCTAATTGATGGATATGGTAGAAGAGTTAACTACTTAAGAGTTTCACTTACAGAACGTTGTAATTTTAGATGTCAGTATTGTATGCCCGAAAAGCCTTTTTCTTGGGTACCTAAAGAAAATTTACTCTCTTTTGAAGAGCTTTTTTTATTTATAAAAGTAGCTATAGATGAGGGTGTAACAAAAATACGTCTTACAGGTGGAGAACCACTACTTCGTGAAGATTTGGACTCATTTATAAAGATGATATCTGATTATAAACCAGATATTGATTTGGCACTCACTACCAATGCTTATTTACTACCTCAAACAGCACAAAGACTTAAAGATGCAGGATTGAAACGTCTAAATATATCTCTTGATTCTCTTAAACCAGAAATTGCTCATAATATAGCACAAAAAGATGTACTAGGACAAGTTTTAAAAGGCATAGATAAAGCACTTGACGTTGGACTTGGAGTTAAGATAAATATGGTTCCTCTTAAAGGTATGAATGATGATGAGATACTCGATATACTACACTACTGTAAAGAGCGTAATATAAAAGTACGTTTTATAGAATATATGGAAAATTCTCATGCAAATCAATCTATAGAGGGAATGCACGGAAGAGAGATACTAGAGAAGGTAAAAGAGAGATATACCATAAAAGCTCTTGGTCGTGAAGGAGCTAGTCCATCATTTAACTACTACATAGAAGAGCTTAAGTATGAGTTTGGACTCATAGACCCACATAAGCATGATTTCTGTGAGAATTGTAACCGTATTCGTTTGACAGCAGAAGGTAATCTTATCCCTTGTCTATATTTTGATGAAGCTATGAGTATAGCTGAGGCAGTTAAGAGTGGAGATATCAAAGGGGCTACTGATGTTTTAGCTCAAGTTCTTAAAGATAAACCAAAAGAGAATAGATGGAGTGATATTGATGCTGATAGTCAAGATGTATCTACAAGAGCATTTTATGAGACAGGTGGATAATGTTTTATTTAACTGAACAATTTTTTTCTATTCAAGGTGAGGGGAAGTATGCAGGAGTTCCATCTTATTTTTTACGTACAGGTGGTTGCAATCTATCTTGTGTAGGTTTTGGTGCTAAGTATGAGATAGATGGGGAAGTACATTTAGGGTGTGATACATATTTTGCTGTAGATAGTCACTTTGCCAAAGATTGGGTTAAAGTAGATGATAGTAAAAAACTTATATCTTTACTTCAAGATGAATTTGAAAAGATAGGGTATAAGCCTCATATGGTTATAACTGGTGGAGAACCATTGATATATCATAGTGATAAAGCTTTTTATGAGATTATTGTATGGTTGGTAGATAATGGAGTTTGTGTTAGTTTTGAGACAAACGGTACAATAGAGATAGACTTTGAAAAGTATCCTGCTTATAAAGCTTGTACTTTTGCACTCTCTATTAAACTTGCAAATAGTGGTGAGCCTTTTTCTAAACGTATAGTACCAAAGGCTCTACAAAATATAGCTAGATATTCTAAAGATGCATTTTTAAAATTTACTATAGATAAAAATATAGTAGATACAACAGCTATAGATGAGATAAATGCAATAAGAGAGATAGTACCAAAATTAGATGTTTACTGTATGCCTGTAGGTGAGAGTAGAGAGACTATCTGTCATAACGATAAAGCTATTTTTGAGTTCTGTATGAAGTATAATTTTCAGTATAGCGATAGACTACATATAAGAGTATTTGATACTACACAAGGTGTGTAGTAAAATGATATAACAATTTAAATGCTAAGATATATAGTATAATAGCCATAAGTTTTTTAATATGTTTTTGTTCTAGTTTGAAATGCATAAGATAATTTCCAATATATCCACCTACTATAGCAGAAAGTGCAATCATTCCTAAAAGAGTCCAATCAAGTTTTATATAACTAGCATAGGTAAAGAATGAACCAAGAGCAGAGAATGGAACTACAAAACTTACAGTTATAGCCACTTTTTTAGCTTCAAATCCAAGAAGTACAAGAAGAGGTATAAGTATATTACCTCCACCAACGCCCAAAAGACCAGCAATAAATCCAACAACAATACCAACGAGAAAAAGTACCAATTTCTCATCTGTATGAAAGAGTGCTTTTTTCTTGCCGAACATCATCATACTAGCACTATAAAATAGCATTAACATAAATATAAATTTAACTATCTCTTCATCAATGAATTTGCTACTATAAGCTCCAATTGGTGCAAAAATCATCATCATAGAAGCTATAGGAAGAACAAAATGAT
Organism: Sulfurovum sp.; assembly: GCA_027045015.1. Taxonomy (GTDB): domain Bacteria; phylum Campylobacterota; class Campylobacteria; order Campylobacterales; family Sulfurovaceae; genus Sulfurovum. The sequence continues at coordinate 1,116 of JALUBF010000054.1, read as the reverse complement.
ACTCAATAACTTTTCGTTTTATATTCATAATACTTGAAGTGATAGTAGTAGATGCTCCAGCAAAAAGACCAATCGCTTTAGCTAAAGTAAAATCAAGCCCAAGAAAATTTAAAATAGGAATAAGAGCTACCCCAGCACCAGCACCACCCATAGAAAACAATATAGATAGTATAAAAGTTATAAGTGAATATAGTATGTAATCATTCATTAAATATCCTTAAAGTATAAGTGAAATTATATTTAAATAGTAGTAATGTTCTCCTTATCACTTAATAGCGTAAAACCACCTTTTTAAGAGCTGGATATAAGTAGTATCTGCCGAAAAATATGCTATAATCTTAACGATTGAATCGTAATCAATGCTACGAAAATCAAGTAGTCAATTCCTTTCAAAACATATAGTCTAGGTAGGATATACCCGACTTTAAATGCTTGTCTGAAAATAGCCAGTTAGGTTATGGAACAAGAATCCACCTCATTTATAGGGTGGAGTATCAACGTATACTACTTATGAATTTTATATATAAGGAAAGAAAATGAAAAAAATTGTATTGCCAATTATGTTAATCTCTAGTGTTTCACTTTTAAGTGCTGAAACAAACAAAGAGATAAAACAAGAGGCTAAGAGTGCCATTATGAAAATGGGTGGAGCTTTAAAGTCACATATGAAACAAAATATGAAAGCAGGTGGACCAGTTCAAGCAGCAGGTTTATGTCTTGAAAAAGCATCAGGCATAGCTAAAAAAGTAAATGCAGAGTATCCAAAAGGTGTAAGTGTTAAAAGAGTTTCAACTAAGTACAGAAACCCAGCAAATAAACCAACAGCAGATGAGGCAAAAGTACTTGAGCAGATTCAAAGTGATGTAGATACAAATAAAACAGTACCTAAAATGATAGTAAAAGAGGTATCTAAAAACTCATATAAAGTATATAAACCAATTTTTATGAGTAAAGGTATATGTTTATCTTGTCATGGTGATGCACAGACAAGAAATCCAGAGGCGTATAAGCTCATTAAAGCAAAATATCCAAATGATAAAGCTATCGGATATAAAAAAGGTGATTTTAGAGGTGCGTTTGTCGTAACTATTGTAAAATAGAAGAGAAGTTATTTAA